>JAOTSI010000345.1 GCA_029865005.1 Desulfobulbaceae bacterium | reverse complement strand
CTGATAATCTTCGCGAACTTCAATATTATCTGTAAGTATCCGTCCAGTATCTCCGAGGACTGGGGCTACATTCAACAATAAAGAAAATATAAGGGTGTTGATAAAAAACAATTTAAATTACACAAATCCAAGTAGTTATTTTAGAAAAATATGCTATAGTATATCAGATTTAAGTTAAAGGTAGCAGATTATCAACGAGGATATATTATGGATTCAAAAATTATTAAAAGACTCGTCAGGAAACAAATCAAGAATTGTCATCCTTACTGGAAAATGTTGCCAAAGAAAAGTAAAAAAGAGCTTTCAAAGTCAATCACAGATGCTGTAGTTGCTGACTATAAGGGAATAGACGATAATCTTGAGATTCCGATTGAAGAATTAATCGGCATAGAAGAGCAGGTTGTTGATAGTCGAATTATTCCATTAAAAGAAATGAATATTCTAGTAGATAATTTTCATTTAAGAAGTGGCCTTATTGACTTTGGAAAATATAGTAAATCAAATTCAAATATAATAAATGAGGAACTTCGCTTTATACATAATTTACTCAATGATCATATCGTTAATTACCTGTTGGCCAATGAGAGTTATACACCACAAAAAAGAGAGATTTTTCCTAGCCAGCTATTTCGTGCTGAATTATTAAAAGCTATCAAATATCCTGAGATAAACTACCGTAAATACCGTACTGATGAATACATGGGTAAAGAACGAAAGGAAAATCGAAGATTTCTCGGGTTACCTCTTAATCAGACACCATAATTGACCACACGCAACTGAGCCATTTCCGCAGTTCCTTGAAATATCACCAAATTGTCAATCTTTTGATATATATCCTCCATTATTTCTATCAAGCAGGTCTAATGGACGGATGAGTTGTACATGGCATAGATTCAACGGAAATTGCAAATGACAACAGATTTCCTCTTTACACGATAGATGTAGGCGGTAAAAAAGTTCGCATTTACAATAATATAGATTGTGACTGCGGAGTAAGGCGGAACAAAAGAGATAAATCAAAATTTGTTATTGGCTATCGGATCCAAACACTTACGGCTATTAACCCTTCCAATGGGCATGCTTTTCCACTTGTTATTTTGCTTGGTCCAGCTAATCACCATGATAGCCTGTATTTAAAACCCCTTGTCCAGCTTGCCCAGGCCATGGGTATTGACATGAAACTTATTACGGCTGATGAGGCATACAACGATAACGATGGTTCAATCTTGAAGGATTCAGGCGTGCATCTCATTACGCCACCCTCTTCTACGACAAAAGTCCCTGTGAATGTAGAACCGGAAACACTTATGGTAACCTGTCATGATTTTTGTGATATCCCCATGGTACGGTTAGGTCTTACAGCTGAAGGTCATAAATACAAATGCAATGCGCATCCTGGTGAGTGCTCTCGTTCTCCTCACTGCCAAAAGTTTCTGGTAATTCCTTTTGATAACGGACACTTTCAAAGAATGCCAATTGGGTCGCAATTATCAAAGCAGGCGCTTGATATCCGAAAAAATTGTGAGAGGCCATTTAACCTATTAAAAAACCGAGAGGGCCTTGAAAATGCAAGGGTTCGGAGTCAAGGCTCGTTAACAGGAAGAGTAGTATTTACAATGATCGCCACTTTATTGATAGAAATGGCTGGCACCCGAAAAAAGAAACAAAAGGAAACGGTTAAACAGTTAAATTTGTATGAAGTTGCGGCCTAACTTAAAAACTTAAAAAAAGGCCTTATAACATATCACTATAGCAAGAAATCTATGCGAGAATGCCCAGTAATAATAAGAATCTTTATCGAAAAGCTTAATTCGAAAGATTAAAACCAAAAAAACTGGTCAAGATAACTCGCTGAGAATCGCGTATAGAAAAAAAATCGCAGGAGCGTAAACAGGACGGCCCTCACAAACGGTTAAAAAGTTCTATTTCAACACCCTTAATATGCCTAACATTATGTACTTTAGCATGCTTTCACCTTTGGCATGTTTTGGGCGGCGCTGAAATATGACTTTTTAATATTAATCACTTAAAGAACCACCCTTCTCAACTTTGTTGGTTACCGAGTATGTTGATGAAATGGGAAAACCAAGTTCTTTATTTAAGTTGAATTTGATAAGTAGGCCAGTCGGATGAAAGGCTTTGCATTCGTCTTTTCGCAATCTATATACAGTAAGCATATAGTGTGGATAATCCCCGTTGGATTTTTCGGCTAAATACGAGCTTAGAATAAAATCATCTTTTTGGGTGCAACCACCGCTCCTGACCCTGATGACAAGTTCATTGCGGTTGGTAACAAAGTCCATCAACACTTCTTCTGTCCCCCCAGGAGAAGACCTTGCCGCATTAACTCCCTTTATAGAATTATCCTCTGCGATTGCTGCATTTCTACTTTTGGCTTCTTCTTGGGCCAACTTATAGTTGGAGTGTAAATTGCACGAAGATAGCCCAGCCCATGTGACAATAATCAAGCAATAAATCTCTAGTTTGTTTTTCATAAGCAAACTCGCTTGTTGGAAAAAACAAATATTCAATCCATCTTTTCCAACTCTTCTTTTAATAATTTGTATATTTTTATTGTAGCTTCAACAAGTTGTTCTTGCTTTGTTCCTTGTCCAGGCGCACGCATTGTCACTAGGTTAGACGCTGCCAAAAGAATTCTTGATTCTACATCTGTAATAGTCATAAATTCCTCCCATGAAAAAGTATTAATCAACGGCTAATTTAGCCTGTTTGGCATTATTCATTTATGTTTTAGAGAAAGAGACGAACCTTTTCATCTCTAGTCAATTTCATTAGTTTTCAAACTTTTACTTGTGTAGATAATTTTATCGTACAATCTTGGTAAAGAGCATACTTTTTTTATTCTAGAGCCCTGTATTACAGCATAACATGCTATTTTACATTCAATCTACTACATGGAAAAGTAGAGATAAGTCTGGCTAGAATATTGGTGGGTTAAACTTAGTCCTCATTTTCAACAAAACCCCAATATGGATAATCGAGTTTGTAGGATGCTACTTTGCCTGGGCTTTGTTCACGGCTGGCCACCAGCCATAGGCTGTTAACCCGTTTCTCCATGGGGGTGTCGGAAAAAGAATCCCATTCAGGCAGTAACACCATAGCGTTGTCGGCAGAGTATTCAATATCTCCAGACGCTTTAAAGGAGCCGAGATGAGGTTGGGCGTCATAATGACCCTCTTTCCCCCTAGAGAGCTCGGAAATAACCAGGAAGGAGACGTTAAGCTCATCTCTGATTGCTTCCAGTTGCCGAAGCCAAGCATCAATTCCTGTTCTTCGTTCAGAGAAATCAGTAAAGGGAAGTTTGTGTAAGCTGTCTATCACCACCATGGTGTATTGATTATTGGTTTCATGGCGCAGGAAATCGATATGGCGGCGCATGGTTTCCGGGGTGACGTGGCGATCGGTGATAACCCGAAACCAGGGAAGGGTTTTGCGTAATTCTTCCATGCCAGCTACCAGTTGTTGTTGCTTTTCTGGGGGTAGATTTTCCGAGCATAGTTCCTCCACCGAGAGGCGACTGATGCGGCTTAGGGTGCGTTGGTATATTTTTTGGCGTCCATTTTCAAAGTCATAATAGAGTACCGGTACCTTGTTGCGAGCCATCTCTGCTGCAACTTGAATAAGAAAACAGGATTTACCGGTTTTGGGAGTACCACCAACGATATTGATTCCATGTATGCCTCCCAGGGCCTTATCCAGGGCAGGAAAGCCGGAGAGCATGGATTTGTACTCATCTCCTCCTTGTAGATTGAGCTGTTCGTTAAAAGAGATAAATTCCTTGGCCGGTGAGGGGAATGGTGAAAAAGCCTTGGCCTCTTTGATGAGTTGAAAAACCTTTTTGCTGAAATTTTTCTTTTCCTCGGCCGCCATTTTGCTCAAACAATAATTTTTAGGAGCGGTTTCCGGCCAGCGGATCAAGCGAACCTTAAACCCCATCCGGGTGGCCAGTTCACGTGCAGCGTTATCGGAGTCGGGATTTTTATTAACACAGAGAAACAAGGTGCGAATCCATGCCAATCTTTCGGCCTTTAGCTCATTGAGATCATTTGCCGAAGCGACTCCAATCCCAGGGAGCCCCAGTTGTTTGAGAGTCAGGAGATTATCCTCGCCTTCCACGATGAAAAGAGTTCCATTTTCGCATCGTTCAATTTCAGCGCTGTTAAATATTTTGAAAGGTCCGGTGGCAAATGTTTCGTCGCCATGCCAAAAAAGATCTTCAGGGCGTCCCGGATGGACACAGCGCGCCGAATAACAGTTGCCATCTTCCTGTATATATGGATAAACCAAGTATCGACCATTATAACCGATTCGCATTTCGGTAAGGGTTTCAGCATTAATACCTATAGATTTATAACGTTCATACAGCTCATCGGTAATACGTTCGGAATATTCTATAATATCGTTGTTGATGTTTTGGGGTGGATAGTCAGCTGCCGAATGGGCGTATAATCGATCTGGATCATATCCAGGGGCGGATGAAGGCTCGACATTTTTCAACCTGGCAAAATGAAGAGGAAATCCTCCTGGTCGACAGTGGGACAGGCAGCGAAAATAGCCATGAAAAAAGCTTTCTTGATTTAGAAAAACAACCAGTTGTTTTTTATTATCTCCCTCCTCTTTAGAACAAAAAGGGCAGGAGGTTCGAATGAGACTGTTAGTTATCTCGGCTCCAGGAAGGTGATTTAGGTAAAAACGTGAAATCGGGTCACTATGATCCATAATAACGCCCTTCTGTGTGGAATGATAATTGGTGATATGTAAAATTTAATCGGACTTAATGCAATTCTCACTATGAGTCTATTAAGTTATGAGATTTTTACTTCGAGCCCCGATAAGCATAGATTTCAAATCATATAAAAAAATAACCACAGACATTTTCTTAATACTACAACATTTTTTCTTCTCACAAGGTGAGATATTAGCCAAATATCCATTAACAAA
>JAOTSI010000344.1 GCA_029865005.1 Desulfobulbaceae bacterium | reverse complement strand
TAGCACGACAGCTCACCGAACAAGGAAAACAAGCCGACCTTATAGTGGCGAATAATGTTCTTGCGCATGTCCCTGATATTAATGATTTTACTGCTGGCTTCTCGATACTTTTAAAACCTACCGGCACAGTGACTTTTGAATTTCCCCACTTGTTACAATTAATATCAGAAAGTCAGTTTGATACTATTTACCATGAACACTACTCTTATCTATCACTAACAGTGGTAAAGCGCATCTTAGAGCATAACGGTCTCTCTTTGTACGATGTTGAAAAGTTACCCACCCATGGAGGCAGCTTACGTGTTTATGCACAACGAGCCGACACCGGAACTCGTCCTCAACATGACAATATAGAATCTTTATTGAAACAAGAAATTTCCGCTGGCATCACCACTCCGATTTTTTACTCCGGACTCCAGCAAAAAGCCGATCAGATCAAGAACACGCTTCTATCTTTCCTGCTTGATGCTAAACGGTCAGGAAAAATAGTGATGGGATATGGTGCCGCCGCGAAAGGCAATACTATACTTAATTACTCAGGAATTCGTGCTGATTTAATACCTTTTGTTGTGGATCGTAACCCGGCTAAACAAGAAAAATTTCTTCCGGGAAGTAGGATTCCGATCGTATCGGAGGCACAACTAAGGCATACCAAACCTGATTATGTTATTATTTTGCCATGGAACTTACAAAATGAGGTTGTCAAGCAACTGGCCTATATTCGAGAGTGGGGTGCTTCTTTCGTAACATTAATCCCGAAACTAAACATCTACTGAGGATTTTGATGAAAATTGCCATTACCGGCGCCAGCGGATTCATTGGACGCCATGTACTTGCAGAGCTTGAAAATCAACATGTAGAAGTTGTGGCAGTCACTCGTGATGCATCCAATCTTATTAAGTTTGGTTTCACCGGTCAAATTGTGGAGTTTGATCTGACGGAAGTTAATGCGAACTCATTTTCCCTTTTCGGTAAACCTGATGTGTTAATTCATCTCGCCTGGGAAGGCTTGCCTAATTACAAAGCTCTATATCACTTTGAAACCGAATTACCGAGACAATTTCGTTTTCTTAAATCAATGATTGATGGTGGGTTATCATCGCTTTTGGTCACCGGAACATGCTTTGAATATGGCATGCTTTCCGGCCCGCTTTCTGAGAAGCTGGTTACACAGCCATGCAACCCCTACGGGTATGCCAAAGACTCTCTTCGCCGCCAACTAGAATTTTTATCCTCCTATAAAAAATTTAACCTAACCTGGGGCAGACTTTTCTACATGTATGGCCAAGATCAACACGAATCCTCTCTATATTCTCAAATTAACAATGCAGTACAAAGTGGGAGAAATACATTTAATATGTCAGGGGGGGAGCAGTTACGTGACTTTCTACCCGTCAGAGAGGTTGCGAGAATAATAAGCCTGTTGGCAATGTGTGGGGAAGGAAAAGGATGTGTCAACGTATGCTCCGGAAAACCACTTTCCATCCGGAAGCTTGTTGAAGAATGGATAGCGAAAAATGGATGGGAAATAGACCTCAACCTCGGTTATTACCCTTACCCCGACTATGAACCCATGGCATTTTGGGGTAACCGTAATCGTTTGGATTTAATACTTCAAAGATTAGAGGCCAAACACCATCCTGATAACTCCGGCGGAGCCAACCAAGCTCCAAAATCACCAACGCAGGATTGCACTAAATAA
The DNA here is from genome assembly GCA_029865005.1 of Desulfobulbaceae bacterium. GTDB lineage: Bacteria > Desulfobacterota > Desulfobulbia > Desulfobulbales > Desulfobulbaceae > JAOTSI01. Next base: position 3,285 of record JAOTSI010000344.1, on the reverse strand, counting down.
TCTTACCGAAACAGCATGAATTATCGCGTATTATTTTCAACGAAAGACCTGCCGATACTCCAAAACAAGATGTTCCCCGACCGGGAATCAGCAATAAGGTGCCCGCGAGGGGATGTATCATTGGTGCAAAACGAGACCTATGGCTTCATTTTTAACCAATTATTTGATAAAACTTTAATAGCCTACGATACTGATTATCAAAACGAACAAGCCTTTTCAAAAGTATTCCGTGGCCATCTAGAAGACGTTACAAAAATTATTTCTCAACATTTCAGTGGCAAGTCACTTTTAGAGGTTGGTTGCGGAAAAGGTTACTTCCTTGAACTTCTTCAGAGAGCAGGCTTTGAAATTATCGGTATAGATCCTGCCTATGAAGGAATTAATCCAAAAATAATCAAGGATCATTTTAAACCCAGTTTAAATATTAGCACGGATGGTATTATTCTAAGACATACGCTTGAACATATCCCTGACCCCATATCCTTCCTCTCCGCAATCGCTCAAGCCAATGGCAATAAAGGTATAATTTACATTGAGGTTCCATGTTTTGATTGGATTTGCAACCACAAAGCATGGACCGATATATTTTATGAACATGTTAACTATTTTCGCCTAGCAGATTTCCAGCGTATCTTTAGCAAAATTTACGACAGTGGGCATATTTTCGGTGGCCAATACCTCTACATCATTGCCGATATTAACTCGCTAAGATATCCGTCAGTTAATCATAAAACCGACTTTACATTTCCGGATGATTTTTTATCTAATCTTTCTCAAATCGCTACCATCGCCAAGGGACACCGGAATACGATTTGGGGGGGCGCAGCGAAAGGTGTAATATTCGCCCACTATATGCATAAAATGGATGTAAAAATCGGCTCTGTTATTGATATAAATCCTGCCAAACAAGGTAAATTTATCGCAGGCACAGGGATTAAGGTGTCTTCACCGGACGAAGGAATCAACCGTCTAACCCCGGGTGATATACTTTTTGTGATGAACCCAAATTATCTTGAGGAAATAAAAATGTTAACCAACAACCAATTTAACTATACCGTGGTGTAATACAATGGATTTTATACATGAAGTAAACAATCGTATTGAAGATATCTCTCAGAATAAAAAATTAATCTCCCATGCTGCAGATTTTTTAAAAGAATCTCTTCTTCCTAAATATTCTTATAATTTTTTCTGGTCAGGCAGGCCGATTATCCAATATCCACAAGATATTGTTTCGATGCAGGAACTTATCTGGTCTGTCAAACCAGACTTGATAATTGAAACAGGCATTGCCCATGGAGGCTCTCTCATCTTCAGCGCCTCAATGCTTGCTCATTTGGATCTATGTGAGGCTATTGAGGCTGGAGTCACATTTCACCCAAATCATTCTCAACGCAAGGTGTTGGGCATTGATATCGATATCCGCTCACATAATCGTGAAGCGATTGAAGCACACCCGATGGCCTCACGAATTCAAATGATTGAAGGTTCAAGTATTTCCCCTGAAATCGTCGAAAAAGTACATATGATTGCAAAGGATTATAATAGAATCCTAGTCTGTCTGGATTCCAACCATACCCATGAACATGTGCTCTCGGAACTCCATGCTTATGCACCACTTACCAGCGTTGGGAGTTACTGCGTTGTTTTTGACACTATTGTAGAAGAGTTACCGGCAGAAATGTTTCCGAATCGCCCTTGGGGTCCCGGCAACAATCCCAAAACCGCTGTACATGAATACCTCAAAACACACGAAGAATTTGTTATCGATAAAAGCATCCAGCATAAAATATTGATTACGGTTGCGCCGGACGGATACTTGAAGCGGGTTCGTTAACAACCTTTGAAAAAAAATTATCCCAAATTGTTTTTTTAGCCGTCTTCTTTGTCGATGCAACAGTTACTGCTGCCATATGTATGTTGCCTCTTCTTGAAGACGACTAAAATGATATTCAACTATAGGACAATTATTATTTTCCAGACCCAGGGCCTTTATCTTCTTGACTTTCAAAAAAGGTTTGTTTCACAACCATGTGGATATAATAGGCCAGACTGGCAAGAACATCCGCTGCTAGGGCTATTAGTCGAAAACCTGCTAAAAAAGCAATCCCGCTTCCAAAATCCATTGGTAATTCCATGAGTTTCCCAGCTACGACTTCCAAAACGCCGATCCCCTGAGGGGCAAAAATACTTATATAACCAATACCCCATGAAAAAATATATGAAGCTGCAATTTTAACAAGCTCTGCAGAGCTGGCAACCGATAATACTGAGGAATAATAAAACAAAAAAGATACAGCCGCAACAACCCAGAATATAACCGATAGGGATATTAAGAGAATATAGAAATTAGCAAATTTTATATACAGCCATGTGGATCGTTGCAACTTTACTAAAACAGGTATCACCAATAATGAAATGAGACTAACTCCTGCAAATACTCCTTCAGCAACAAAAAGATGATCGTTATTGCCCACAAAATAAAGATATCCCCCCCCCAAAGAAAGGGTTATAAGACACGGAAAGAACGTCTCTATTAACATTAATATAGTCAACTGCTTCCTCGAAACACCATATGAATGATAATCAGCCATTCTTCCAACTGTATGCCATATACCGCCTGGAAGGTAGCGAGCAGGGAGCCTGGAAATATGTATAGCGAGTAATTTTTGATAAGAAATCGGAATATTAAAACCTGAAAAAATAATTTTGGGCGATAGAGGGGCGAGTAAATGCAAACTGGTCCACAGTATAACGGCAGTAACAATTGCCCTAATATCTGCAATCACCAACATCTTTGCTAGAATTTCTCTATTGCTCCAGGCAAAAAATACGATACAAACAAATACCGCAGGAACATATAATAATTTTACAATACGAAGAGTTTTGTTTTTTTTTAAACTTTGAACATTCACTTTGCGACTACTCAGTTTCCCTTATGGTCTTCTTTTCCTAAAAAATACCTAACGACAAAAGAAGGAATTAATATTGTTATGATAAAAGCCTTTTGCCTTAAGGTTATGGGTGCTTGAAAGACAACCCTTATTAATTGCATCGGGAGCTTCACAAGCGGAAACAGCTTGAAGAATAGAGTGGTGGCAACCTGTACCTCATTACTTTTATATCGTTTTAACTTTTCCTGGTAGTTCTCTAAAGGCCGGTTCTGTCTCCTTTGAAAGGAGGCATGGGTTGCATGAATAAACTCTCCTTTTAAGGCAAGTTCAGCCAAAATAACTAAATCAGCTCCCGTAAAATTATAGTTTTGGATATCCGGAAATATATCTC
>JAOTSI010000055.1 GCA_029865005.1 Desulfobulbaceae bacterium | reverse complement strand
GACAATCGAACGATAATTGATACCAAGGGGTCGGAAAACCTGGAACAGAGAATGCGTGATATATTTTCATATAAGAATAAATTATTACGTATCGAACATAAAAACGACAGTGCCGGATTCCATCTCAGTGGATACCTCCTACAACCAGAGCATGCTACTACATCCCGTACCCGTACTCTACGCACCTTGGTCAACAGTCGCCCCGTGCGGGACAGAACTATCAGCTATGGGGTAAGCGAGGGATTGCGCTCCTTTCTTATGAAAGGACAACAGCCCGCAGGAGCTCTGTTACTTGAGTTACCTTCAGACAAGCTCGACGTTAACGTTCATCCAGCCAAACGGGAAATTAAGTTCCAAGACCCAAAAGCAGTGGGACGCTTCATCACCGAGGCTGTCAGCCTTGCCATGCAAAAATTTCAAGATAATATGCGGACTGAAATTTTCACTCCTTCACCAGAGAAGCAAGAAACTAAGCTCAATATATCACCTCCCACCCCTGCACCCAAGCCCAGGCCCGAGCCCACACTTTCTCCCACTCGTCCGAACCCTCCGCAGCCAACTTCTATTTTTTCACAAAAAAAAACTGCTTCGGCCACTAGTAAAGATGATAAAATAACCGTTTATTCTTCCACGCCCCCAGAGACCACCGCCACAGAGTTAACAAAAGAACCCGAACTCAAAAGCGGATTACATTACTTGGGCCAACTCTTCGATCTCTATATTCTCTGCCAACAGGAAGATCAACTGGTGCTCATCGATCAACATGCGGCCCATGAGAGAATTTTATATCAACGGTTACGTAGCACTTTTCTTAACCGCGCCATCCCTGCCCAAACATTGTTATTCTCCCAAACCGCCGAGCTTAGCCATGAGCAAAGTGATAGTTTGGAACAACAACGTGATAGAGTAAAAGCCCTGGGATTGCACGTGGAGCATTTTGGTGGTACCACCTGGGTAATTAAAGCGGTACCGGCCCCCCTTACAGGAATTGACCCCCTCGATATTCTACAGGAAGTTATCGATAGCTTGCAAACAGCAAGCCCGATAGCCTCCCAGGAAACCCTCCCCGCTTCCATTGATACCCTGCTAGCTTCATTGGCCTGCAAAGCTGCGATCAAATCTGGACGAAAAATGGAAAAAAAAGAAATTATCGAACTACTGGAACAAATGCGTTCAACCGATTTTTTTTCCCATTGTCCCCATGGCAGACCAGTACTAAAAATCGTGAAGAAAAAAGAAATAGAGAAATGGTTTCGGAGAATATAGTATTCTATAGTTACAATATGATATAATCTTCATCACTATCAGGAATTTTTTCCAAAAAGCGCTTAATCGTCCCTGGAGCCCAACCGGTTACAACTATGACACTTCCAGCTGGTTTTTACGAAACAATACTACGTAGCCTCCCCATAGCAGTTATTGTTATTGATCGAAACTTTCAAATCATTGAATTCAACGATGCAGCGGTTCAGCTTACCGGTCACCAACGCGAAGAAGCGCTTGGCAGGCAATGCTCCGAGATCACAGGAAGCAATCGTTGCGGACCCTGTTGCCCTTTTAGAAAAATAATCTCAAACGACAAAAACGAGTCCAGCCAAGAGGCAACCATAACAAGCAAATCAGGTAATTGCTTCGACACCAACATTACGATTATCCCCCTCAGGGATGATTCCAACAAGATCATAGCCGGAGTCGAACTTATTCATGATGTCACGGAAAACAAAAAACTTGAGGCCCATAAAAAGAAACTTATCTCCCTCTTCACCCATGACCTGCAAGCGCCGGTCACCATAAGCGCCGGTTTCATTGACCGCTTACTACGCCAACGCGCAGGAGCACTCAATGTAAAACAAAGGGGATACCTTGAACTCATCGACACCCAGATCAAACGGTTAAATAAATATATTCAATCATTTCTCAACATTTCCCGAATGGAAACCGGTCAATTCGATCTTCATCTCGAACCCATTGACCTCTCCCAAACACTGCAAGAAGTTACCAAAGAGTTCAAAGGGCAGGCAATCGACAAGCAAATCGACCTATTACTCGAAATAAACAACACACTTCCTCCAGCCCATGTGGACCCTTTGCAATTCACCAGGGTGATCAGTAACCTCCTAGACAACGCCATTAAATTCTCACACAAAGATCAGGTAATTAAAGTAGTTGCCAAAAAAGATCGCAATAAAATTATCGTAGAAGTCCACGACCAAGGGCCTGGGATCGCCCCCCATGAACAGGAACACATCTTCGAGTCATTTTACCGCATCCCCATAAAATCCAGGAATATAAAAGGTAGCGGATTGGGGTTAACAACGGTTAAGGCAATCATTGAGGCCCATGGCGGCACAGTGGAAGTATTTAGCGAGGAAGGCAAGGGTAGCTGCTTCATTGTTTCATTTCCCCATCATCCACAGTGTACCTTTCAAAAAGAGACGGAAGACAAAAACTAGAAATATTGCATAATCTATTTAATTAGCTATGGACAAAAGGCTTGCAACTAATTTGTACCTGATCACAGGTACCTCATATTTATACAGTAGCTACCCCTCGTCATAGCCGTGCGGATTATTTTTTTGCCAGCGCCAAGCATCCTCACACATTTCCTCCACGCCTCTTTGCGCATGCCAGCCAATCTCCTGCAAAGCCAGTGAAGCATCAGCCCAACAGGCTCCCACATCACCGGGTCGTCGGTCAACGATTTTATAGGGAATCTCTCTACCACTCGCCTTACCAAAGGCGTTAATCATCTCCAACACACTATATCCCCTACCGGTACCCAGGTTATAAATTTTCATTCCTGGTCCGGTGGTCATTTTTTGCAACGCCTTGAGATGCCCTACAGCCAGATCAACCACATGAATATAATCACGAACCCCGGTGCCGTCTGGTGTGTCATAGTCATCACCATAAACCAACACTTCCTTTAACTTGCCGATGGCTACCTGGGAGATATAGGGAACCAAATTATTAGGAATCTCATTGGGATCCTCACCAATAAGACCACTTTTATGTGCTCCAACCGGATTAAAATAACGTAATAAAATACAATTCCATGTGGGGTCGGCCCGATATATATCGTGGAGGATATCTTCCACCATAATTTTACTGCGCCCATAGGGGTTGGTACAGGAGACCGGGAAATCTTCTCGAATAGGCACCGTATCTGGAACCCCATATACCGAGGCCGACGAACTGAACACGATATTCTTTACATCATGGCTCTGCATCACCTTACACAAGTTCAGAGTACCAGTTATATTATTATGATAATAGCTCAGAGGCTTTTCTATGGATTCATTAAGAGATTTTAAACCAGCGAAATGAATAACCGCAAAAGGATCCGGGAGTTGACTAAAAGTCTTCTCTAACATTACAATATCGGCGAGATCTACTCGGTGAAAATCTAATTTCTTTCCTGTGAGTTGCTCAACCCTACGCAAAGATTCTTCACAAGAGTTACTCAAATTATCAAGAACGGAGACCCTGTAACCGATATTTAATAGCTCCACACAGGTGTGACTACCTATATAACCGGCCCCACCAGTGACCATAATATGCTTTGGTTCCACCATACTCCTAATCCTACTCTCTTACTCATTTAAGAAAATGATCAAATTTTAATAAAAGTAATTCGACTTGAAAATAGATTCCTGATATATTATCCGTCGTTACTATACACTAATTTTAGTCGATATCAATGGGAAGGGAGATAGCATGCCGTACGTCAATATCCGGGTCGCCGGTTCTCTAAGCCGAGAGCAAAAACAAAATATAGTTAAGAGAGTTACCGATGTTATTGCCGAAGAAGCCAACAAACCAAAACAATCCGTCTTAATATTCATCGACGAGGAAAGCCGGGAGAATATCGGCAGCGGTGGTGTATTGCTCGACGAACCAAAATGATATAAGTGCTATATTAAATAAGCTAGTTATAAACCCTGTGACCAGGTACAAAATGATTGTATCCAAAGAACCAAATATCACCCAGAAACTAGAAGAACTGCGTAAGGATATTTCTTCGCATGATTACAGATATTATGTTCTGGATGCTCCAATAATATCAGATCATGAATATGATCTTCTTTTTCAAGAATTACTAAAACTAGAAAAGAACTATCCAGACCTTATCACACCCGACTCCCCCAGCATGCGAGTCGGCGGGGCAATATTAAGCGAGTTCCGTGAGGTTGAACACGCAATTCCCATGCTCAGTTTGGATAATATTTTCCTGCCTCCCGATCTAAATGATTTTGACCAACGACTCAAACGTTTTCTTCAACATCAAAAAGACATCACCTACTCGGTGGAGCCCAAACTCGATGGCTTAGCCGTTGAACTCGTTTACGAGCAGGGAATATTAAAAATCGGTTCCACCAGAGGCAACGGCAGCATGGGAGAGGACATTACCGCCCAACTAAAAACCGTTAAATCCATCCCCCTACGCCTACACAATACGCAACAAAACTTAACGGTGCGCGGCGAAGTATTTCTCCCCATAAATGGATTTAAGGAGTTAAATAGGCGGAGAAGAGAAAAAGGGGAACAAGTTTTTGCCAACCCGCGCAACGCTGCAGCAGGCTCTCTACGTCAACTAGACCCTCGAATCACCGCTGAGCGACCCTTGAGTTTTTATGTTTACGGAATTGCGGACAGTAGCGTAACATCCAGCTCATCACTAACAGAGCTGTATGATTTTTTAAAAAATATAGGATTCAAAATTAATCCATTAATTCTTCAATGCAAAACAACAAAGGAAATCTTAGACCAATACAACCACCTTCAAAAGATACGTGATTTATTGGAGTATGAAATTGACGGTATGGTAATAAAAGTTGATTCCTTTGGGTTGCAACAACGACTAGGTGCCACAGCTCGCGCTCCACGCTGGGCCGTGGCCTGGAAGTTTCCTGGCATTCAAGCTACTACCACCTTAAAAGATGTTATTTTCCAGGTAGGTCGTACTGGGGCGGTGACCCCGGTGGGCATTCTAGAACCGGTCTCGGTCAACGGAGTTACCGTACAACGGGCTACACTTCATAACCATGACGAGATCCAGCGCAAAAATTTACGCATCGGCGATCGAGTGCTTATCCAACGAGCTGGCGATGTTATTCCAGAAATCATTATGCCAATCTCTGAGCAACGCACTGGTGAAGAAATTAAAATCAAAATGCCTAGCAACTGCCCGGAGTGCAAGCACCCCCTAGAACGTCCCAATAAAAAAGATAAAATTCTTCGCTGCGATAATCCTTTTTGCCCTGCCCAGCGACTGCAAAGTCTTATTCACTTCACGGGAAAAAGCGGTCTGGACATTGAAGGACTGGGAAAGAAAAACATGGAGTTGCTTTTTAACACTGGCTTGGTTAAAGAGATCCCTGACATTTTCAAACTTAAAGAAGAAAACCTGGCGGCCCTGGAAGGATGGGGCGAAAAATCCGCTAAAAAAGCAATAACCGCAATTCAATCGGCAAAAACCCTCCCCTTTGCCACCCTGTTACGTGGTTTGGGCATTCGTTTTATAGGGGAAGTAACAGCCCAACTGCTTGCTGATCGTTTCAACACCCCTGATGAGTTATTAAAAGTCAGCAAAGAAGAACTTCTTGAAATTGAAGCCGTCGGTGAACAAACCGCCGAGCATCTCATACGCTACTTCCAGGAAGACTCCACTCCAAAGCTATTTCACAAACTCTCAGAGTTAGGTTTAACCATAACGGCTCATGAGAAAAAGAAAAGCTTATTAAGTGATCGAGTTTTTCTCTTTACAGGGACCCTAGGCTCGGTTTCCCGTAACGAAGCTAAACAAAGAGTTAAAGATAATGACGGGCAAGTCTCCACCTCAATGACTCGTAAAGTTACTGATCTGGTAGCTGGAAAAAAAGCTGGCAGTAAATTAGCCAAAGCAACAGCAATGGAAATAAATGTTTTAACAGAAGAACAATTTCTAGCTTTAGTATCGCATAGGCCGGAGGAAGATTGATGGGTAAGAAGAGAATGCACGCTATCATCAAAGGTCGGGTACAAGGAGTCTTTTTCCGAGATCATACTCGAGAAGAAGCCGAAAAACTCGGCCTAACCGGATGGGTGCGAAACCTGCCCGACGGCACAGTTGAAGCTGAGATAGAAGGCAATGAGCAACCAGTACGCACGATGATCACCTGGCTCCACACCGGCTCTCCCCTTGCCGAAGTTACCGAGGTGAGCTACAATGAAAAAAATATAACCAATGAAACCGGAACATTCATAGTTCGATACTAACTAATGATCCGCCTTTGTTTTTTACGGATACCTAATGAAAAAAAAAGTACGGATTCAATCTGGGCAACCTACCGGTCGTCTCACCTGTCCCGCCTGTGGTAATGATTATGATTTCTTAGAAGTAGCAGAGAATGTCATCGTTACCGCCCGGTACTTACAAAATGATGACGGCAGCTTTACCCCCCAAGAAAGCGAAACAGAAATTCTTGGAGAAATAAAACTCTTCTGCGCTGCCTGCGATCAAGACTTAAGTGAATACCATTCCTATTTTCAGGAAATGATCTTTTAATGTCCCAAAAAATAATCCGCACCAACCAGGAGTTATTTGATAACTATCACCAACTCGGCCCTGGCGATATCGTGGCGGTCAGAGTCCGCATGCGGCCAGGAGAAGAACACCTACTCACCGATCTTACCAGCCGCGGGGTCACCCTTATCCCCTCTGGCTTATCCCAGGCCCTAAGTCGATCCAAGGCTTTTCAATCCAGAATCCTAGGCCAATTCATGTTTCCTGGGACTGCAACGATCTATAATAGCCACGACCTTATGGATCTCATCACTGCCTATGGCCGTAAGAAGGTGAAGGAGGTTATCTGCAAACTGGATCGAGCCAACGGAGGCATGGGAATATTAAAATTCTCCTCCATTGAAGATATTTATAACCAAGCCACCCTTAACAATCTACCCTTTCCTTTTACAGTTCAGCCATACGTGGCTGATTGTCTGGATTACCGAGCTGTGATACTGGGCGACACTGTAGATACCTACCAAAGACATAATCCATACAATTTCAGGCATAATTTACATTGCGGCGGGGAGAACCACAGAGCAACCCTCTCTGCAAACCAACTGGACCTTTGCAAAGAGATTATGACCAGAGGCGACTTCCCCTATGCTCACATAGATTTTCTCGTCAACCCGGAAGGAAACACTCTGCTCAGCGAAATCAACCTGCGAGGCGGCCTACGCGGTTCAACCAATCTCACTCAAAATGATTACCTTACAAAAACTGGGCAAATTCACGAAACCCTCATTTCAACAATGACCGAGAAATAAGCATCAGGAATAGACATACCGTTAGGTGAAAAAAATATTTCACAACAACAAGCTTCCTCCTTTCTCCCCCATGGAATCATTTCGTTCTTTTTCTAAAAAAAAAACAAAAAAAATGGGAAGACCTAAAAAAGGTCTTCCCATTTGGAAATGCTATATGACTTGTTGTGTTACTTATACACAACCGGTAGGTTTAGGCAACCCAGCCATTTTACATGCTCCTTTACCTGGTCCACTTGGGAACAACTCGTAAATCCGTTTCAGAGGATATCCAGTGGTCTTGGAAAGAATACGTACCATGGGAGCGATACCATTTTTCTTGTAGTAGTCCTGGAGAGCGTCAATAACTTTTTGATGCTCATCGGTAAGGTCGCCGATTCCCTCAACACTTTTTACGTAGTCTACCCAATTGGTATCCCAATCTTCGTTTCCATTTGACAAGAAACCGTCTTCATCTACGTCGTAGGTTGTACCATTGTGTTCGATGGTTGCCATGCTGTCCTCCTTACGGGATTATAATATTATATGTACTTGTCACCAGTATTACAAAAGTCTAAGTTGCAAAACTTTCTTACTATAGCCTTACTTTTTTGTCAAGCACACGCCGATATTTTTTATCACTGAATGAGCAATCATTTTTCTATAATGACATTTAAACAAAATTAATAAAAATTATGGTGGAAAGTTGCAAGGGTTTCAGGGTACCTTATCATATTTATTATCTGGATAATACGTTACAGCGACATATAAAAAAGGAATTTTACAACATGTTGGCACTTTTACGGAAATACGCCCAGTCTTTTGTCATTCAAACTATCGTCGTACTTATCGCCGTTGTTTTCATCTTTTGGGGTGTGGGCTCCAATTTAGGTAACAAACGCTCCTTTGTTGCCAAGATAAATAAACGCGAAATATCCCTTAAAGATTTCAATGCGGCTTACGAAAGAACTTTGGATGGTTATCGCAACCAATTCGGAGGCACCATCCCCAAAGGTTTTCTCGAAAATCAAAATGTTAAACACATGGTGCTTACTCAACTTATTCGACGAGAACTTATTTTACAGGGTGCTAAAGAGATCGGTATTGTTATAAGTGAAAAAGCGGTTGAAAATAATATTGCAAAAATGGATGCTTTCAAGTCTGCAATCAAAGAAAACGGAAAATTCGACACTAAGCAATATAAACAGATTCTCACTAACGCTAACTTCTCCATTAACAAATTTGAATCTGACATCCACGCCGACATGCTTACTAAGCGTTTGATGAATATAGTTGATGAGTTAACCATCGTCCCGCAAAGGGATATTGATACCTTGATCGATTTTACCAATGAAGAAATTCGTTTTGACTATGTCGCTTTTAAAGCGGAAGATTTTCTAACCAAAGTCGAAACCAATGACGACGCAATAAAATCGTGGTTCAAGGCCCATGCGGACGACTATCTAACGTCTCGTCAAATCAAACTTAAATATCTTCTTTTCAACTTTGCAGACTTCACCAAAACCATTGACCCTTCCGACAGTGACGTGTCCGCTCGCTACGAACGTGACGAGGACCTTTATATCACCAAAGAACAACGACATGCGCGACACATCATTTTCAAAACAGAAATAGACTCCTTACCTGAAGTCCTGGAAGCCCAAAAGAAAAAGGCCGAAGAAGTATTACAGCTCGCCCGTGCTGGTAAAGATTTCATAGAGTTGGCCAAGCAGTATTCTGAAGGCCCTAGTAAAGACAAAGGAGGGGACCTTGGCTTTTTCAGTCGCGGCCGGATGATCAAAGAATTTGAAGATACCGCATTTTCCATGCACGAAGGCGACATCAGCGACATTATAAAAACCCAATTTGGCTATCACATCATTAAACTTGAAGCCATTCAGCCCGAAGTAGTGCGCCCCCTGGAAGCTGTTGCAGAACAAATCAGAAGCACCATTATTCGGGAAAAATCCAAAGGCGAGACCTTCAACATAGCCTCCAAAACATACACCGATATAATGAATGCCGGTAATCTGGCAAATTTTGCAAAAGAATACGATCACCCAATCATTGAAACCGATTTTTTCACCAAGGATAATGCTCCAGCAGATCTACCATCGGATCCTAAATTTTTAGAAAACGCTCTTAAAATCAACAAAGGGGGACTCAGCTCTCTCATAGAATTACAGCAAGGTTATGCCATCATCTTTGCCGAAGATAGTCGCCCACCTCAATCACCCGAATTTGAAACAGTTCGAGAAAAAGTTACCAAAGATTTCACTACGGAAAAAGCTGCTGAACTAGTAAGATCTACCGCTGATGCATTTCTAAAAGAGGCTACAGCTACCACTGATCTCAAAAGTGTATCCTCCGAGTCCACTGTAAACATACAGGATTCTGGTTTTCTCAAGAGAAGCAATCCCACAACCAACCCAGAAGTTCCTTACCAACTTTCCACTGCAGTTCTAAACAATGCATGGAACCGTGATCTACCCGATGCTCCGGTTACCATCGGCAATAACATGTATGTTTATCGAATAACCGAACGAAAGATCGGGGAAAGCAAAGTTGATGAGCAAGAAATTGCAAAAATTAAAGATCAATTACTCAATCAATCCAGAAGCCGTATCCTAAATGCATGGGTTACCATGTTACAGGAACGTGCACAGGAAGATTCAAATTTCTATATCAATGATAGCCTGTTACAATAATCTTATTGCCGCTCACCTGATAACTTACAAAAAAGAACCGCGCTTGAGCAGCGGTTCTTTACCCCTCGTTTCTAAACGGACGATATAACTACCAGTGACTCTTCTAAACCGTTACATTCTGGCCCAATTTGCCAGGCATATTATAACGATCATGCTCAGCTTGGTCGCCATATATCTTCTTATCGATTTTTTTGAAAAAATCGATAACTTTCAAGATAAAGGCAAGCCAATGAGCATGGTTTTTTCCTTTTTCGCCCTTAACATTCCTTTTATACTGGATCAGATGAGTCCAGTATGCATATTGCTTGCCGGAGTCGTTACCCTGGGCATTCTCAATTCCAGTAACGAACTTATTGCCATCAAAGCCTCCGGTATTCCATTAAAGAAAATCATCTTCCCCATCATTCTAGCCGGTGTCACCGTTACTCTCACTTTTCTTGCCATGTCCCAATTCGTTATTCCCACCACCAGTAGCGGAAAAAATAAAATTTGGAACGAAGAGCTGCTCGACCGCGTTTCCCTGGGAATCTATCGTAACAATCGCTACTACTATCGTGGGGCTGAAGGTACCTACTCCTTTGCCAAGCCATCAAAAGATAAAAATGAATTTTTTGATTTCTCTTACGCTGTTCGCAACCCAAACCTAACCGACACTCTGATAAATGCAGCCTCCGCCCAATATGACGAAAAACAATGGACGCTCTATAACGGCCAAATTCAACAAGGCGATACAAATGGTGATTATTCCACCACTATTTTTACTGAAAAACAGTTTTCCTTTCCAGAAATTCCGGCCAATTTTTTTATTCCGGAATATCGTAGCCAAGAGCTCTCTCTTACCGGTTTATTTCTAGATGCCTGGAAAAAGAAAAACAAAGATGAGGCCATGGAAGCCTGGGCTGATTTTTATGGCCGCGTTTCCTATACCCTGCTCGGCTTACCTCTACTCATTTTAGGTTTACCCGTGCTCCTCATCGTATATCGTCGCTGGGGCAAGGACCTTTCTCTTGCCATCCCTGTTTCCTGTGGCCTGGCCTTTGTCTGCTGGGGTACCTGGTCGACCCTGCAGTCCATGGCCCAAGCTGGCTATTTACATCCATTAGTCTCTGCTCTATCCGTACACGTGATTATCACTTGGCTCGGTTTCCACCTTCTTAAGAGAGAAGATCTCTAACCATGCCCCGAGAACGTATCGGCATCGTAGGTGTCCCTCCCTTGTCGATCATAAGAGAAATCGAAGAACGCAACGGTGTTATCATCGATCTTGATGAGCCACAGATAAAAAAATCTATCGAAGCTGCTTCATTACACTTACCAAGGGTCTACTGCGCTATCTTACGCACCGTGGTGCTCAACGCACTCCATATTGAACTTGACCTGATTTACATCGATACCGGTCCCGGTAAATGTGATTGCGCCCTTCATGTGGCAACCATATTGAAAAATATCCTGGACATACCCGTCATCCAAACCCGGAACACCGATTCTTCTTCCTACGGTTTTCCCCTGTGCCGCTGCGAGATGGATTTGCCGGAAAAAATGGCCCGCATCACCGGGTCCGTGCAATCTTGCGCAGCCTATGATTCAAGCCTTAAACCATGTATACCCACGGCCGGTTTTTGGGGAGTACCTCCCCGCGACTTCTCTTTTCCCCGCCACCACCCATGTCTATGGCTGGAGCAGATGTATGGAAAATAAAACCCCAGCCGACTTGGAATTAGAAACATATAATAACATAACTATCCCCACTGTTTTTTTTGCTCAATCCTTTTGTGCAAAAACCGCCTTAGCCGCCCACCTGGCTAGTCGCCACCCAAAAGCACTTTTCGTAGATGTGGACGTTACGGGAGGAAGCAGCGCCAGAGCCAAAATCGAAGCCTTTCTTGAACTCTCCGGCGTCTTTGATTCATAACCGGTACTCCTTATGATCCTAGCAGATTTTGGCACCACCTATAGTAAAATTTTGGACACCGCCACAGCTAACCCTCCACGCATCATCGCTACCAAAGAGCTTTCCCGCTCTTTTATGGCCGATCTGGCCACCGGTCACAACGCCAAAAAACGATCTAAAAAAAGCGTTAATGAGTTAACCGCTCTGGCCAGAGGAGGCAATCATTTAATCAATGAAGATAACTTTACCCTGCTCGACTGCGGCAGCCGTGACATCAAATTTGTCCGCTACGAAGAGGGACAACTCTCTGACATGGGCTGGAACGCTGAATGCGGTGCTTCCATGGGTTTTACAATTGAACTGCTCTCCAATTATTATAATCTGGATTATACGAAACTGGCCCCACCAAAATCTAGTTACTCAATAACTTGCGGAGTATTGGGGATGAGCAATATCTTTGATGATGTCATTGCCGGAGTGCCGGAAAGCGAAGCAGTGGCCCGTTTTGTACGAGGTATTGCCATTAACGGCTACCGGTTCGCAGGCTCACCCACCGTACTCTATCTCTCCGGTGGTTTGTGTGACAACCCCCTATTTACCGGGAGCTTTCCCTGTCAACTATTCCCATTGGGCCGTTTTGTATTACTGGAAGGACTACTCAACATGGTCGCCGAAATGTAAATCAGGTGAATATAATGAAAGAAAAATCATTTCAACGGGGCATAGTTTACGCTACATCATTTAACTCCTGGGCCACCTCAGTACCCAAGCTTCTTGATAGTTGCTCTTTGACCAATCGTTTGGAGAATGAAAAGATTATAGTAATCAAACCCAACCTGGTAGAGGATCTTCCCCCACCTATCACCACTCCGGTTGAATTAGTGACCACCCTGATTCGTTACCTTAAAAGGACTTGCCGGGCAAAAATCATCGTTGCTGAAGGTTCGGGCTCCATCCAATATGATACCCTTCATGCTTTTCGGAAATTAGGATACTGCAAAATGGCAGGCGAGGAAGGAGTAGAGCTGATAGATCTCAATGGGGAATCTCTGGAGCGGCACCATAAAAAAGAGTGTAAACGATGGCCGGAGATGTATCTCCCAAAGCTTACCAATAAACCGTTTCTCATCTCTGTACCAGTACTCAAAGCCCATTCCTTAGCTGGAGTTACCCTGACGATGAAGAACATGATGGGCCTAGCTCCACCGAGCCATTACCGGCAAGGCAATAGTTGGCAAAAATCAGCTTTCCATGAACAGATCCAGGAAGCAGTGGCCGATCTCAATCGCTACCGAACCCCGGATTTCACCTTACTTGATGCAACAGTGGGAATGCCTGAGGCCCACTTGTGGGGAGCACATTGCGAGCCCCCAATTAACAAGCTGGTTGCCGGTTACGACCCCGTTGCCCTAGATGCATACGGTGCCTCTCTGCTAGACATTGACTGGCGTGAAATCGGACATATCCGGGAACTCCACCAAGAGCTGGGGATAGCCGAGCCTTTAGAAATACAAGAGGTATAAGAAGTCACACTAAAATGGCTAACCCTCCTAACCTAAGCAGAGACAAACGGAATAATCACCAAAGGTTACTTCTTTTTTTTCTTTGGAGGGGGACCAACTAGTACCGGACATCTTTTGCAGTGCTTGCCTTTTTTGGCAAATTTAGCACAACACTTCTTTTTCGCTTTCTTCATATGACTTCACCTCCAGCGATAATTCATCGCTTCAACAAGTCGTATACGTTCACCAGCACCACGCCTGCACGCGATCAGAGCGCATTGACACAGGATTAACTATAACTCACCAGCCTACTTACACACATGCTCTCCGCTGGTAAAATCCTAACAACCAGATGCACGATTACAACAAATCAAACCCTGTACTAGTAGTTACAGGTACCTC
This sequence comes from Desulfobulbaceae bacterium, assembly GCA_029865005.1. Taxonomy (GTDB): domain Bacteria; phylum Desulfobacterota; class Desulfobulbia; order Desulfobulbales; family Desulfobulbaceae; genus JAOTSI01. The sequence continues at coordinate 1,053 of JAOTSI010000055.1, read as the reverse complement.
AGGTTTACACAGTTGCCTTTGCTCGCTATGGCCCCATCTTACCTATGATGAGGGAGGGATAACCACATAAAGATGAGGTGCCTATGACCAGTTACCAAAGTCTTAGTATCAGAAAGTCGGTTCTAAGGGTAAGGGCTGCGGAAAAAAGATATTATTTTTCCAACTCGTCGACCTGGTCCACTGCTTTATTCTGTTGTACTTCCAAATTCTTTACAGCAGCTCGGGCTTTATCCTTAGGAGCATTCATTCTATCCACCATCTCATGGGCAACTTCATCGGTCATCTGTTTGATAGCGCCCTTTTCTTTTTCTTGAGCCTTTTCCTCGCCTCCACCCGAACAGGAAATCAAAAAAAATACACTCAACACAACAAACAATGACGCTATTACACCACTTCTCTTCATGAAAATCTCCCATTTAAATCATTTACTATCTCTCTTCCTCTATATTTACCATAGGCACGATACCCTTACAGAGCAAATTAAAAAAAAGATAACCTCTTGCATCAAACTCTTAAGGAACAACAAGCTCCATACTACAATTGAAATATATTTATCTTATACTCCTATCTCTTCAGGATAGCACTGCGGAAGGTCTGCGAGTAATTTGTGAATTGATGAGATCTTCTGACATTTTTTCAATTTGCGCCCCTTAGCTACAAACTCAGGGTCCTTCACCTGGGAAATTACCTCCTTCAACTTAGCCAACACCTGATTATCACCACAGAATAATTCTTCATAACGGACCAGCAACTCCTCCAAGTAATAGCGCAATTCAGCCTCACGTTGCTCCCGAGGGGAATGAGAAGGATATTCACCACGAATACGCTTAAAAAGCAGAGGATCACCAATAGCTCCACGACCGAGCATAAGCCCAGCAGAACCTGTTTGAGCCAATACTTCCCTCCCTCTTTCGGCGGTAAAAATATCTCCATTAGCAATCACCGGCACTGACATTAAAGAGACCAGTTCTTGAGTTACGGAGTGATCCGCTGCGCCCCCATAACGTAGTGCCACGGTACGAGGATGAATAATTATAAAATCAACCCCATTAT
>JAOTSI010000054.1 GCA_029865005.1 Desulfobulbaceae bacterium | reverse complement strand
CGCAGTAGGCTCTGCCGGATCTGCAGTACTAGTCGCCCAAACTATACTTTTGCCTTTGCTCCTGACAAATAATAAATCTCACTTGGTTCTGGAAGGCGGCACACACACACACCACGCCCCCTCATTCGATTACTTCAGCAAGGTATACCTACCGTTAATTAATCAAATGGGACCTAAAGTAAAGACTCAAATTGATAGATACGGTTTCTATCCAGCAGGGGGAGGCAAATTTGAAATATTCATCCAACCCACGGAAAAACTAACAAAAATTAATTTACTCACAAAAGGAAAGTGCCTTAAACAAAATGCAGAAGTAATAATTTCCCAGTTACCACGCGACATCGCCATACGCGAGCTAAAAGTTATTGCAACAGAACTATTACTAGATGACGAAAAATTCATCATAAAAGAGGCCCTTTCACCTGGACCTGGCAACTTCGTGCAAGTGGAATATTGTTATTCAAATGTAACGGAATTATTTACCGGCATCGGAACAAAAGGGGTCCCAGCAGAAGAAGTCGCCATTGCAGTCGTAAAAGATATTCAAAAATATTTAGCAACCGAGGTCCCGGTCGGCCCCCACTTAGCCAATCAACTCCTACTCCCCATGGCGATTACAGGCAAAGGATCATTTCGCACCATGAACCCCACCATACACACTAGAACAACCATTGAGACAATCAAACACTTTTTACCTATTGACATTATAGTCAAGGAAGAAGATGATAACTGCTGGTTAATAACAATAGTCTCCTAAACCTCCCCATCTCATAATAACTAAAAGAAAAGACCTAAAAGACAAGCAGGTAAGCGCATATTCCAAGACAGAATAATTCATCTTTTCCAAGACCCTTGACAAAACCCCGTAACACACTAAAACATCAACGAGTAATGACGATACAAGCTTGTTTTTTAGGCATAATAACCAGATTTGAACTTAAATTAGTCAAAATGGCGAGACCTAAAAAAAACACGCAAGGAGATAAAAAGATAATGCACCTTAAGCATACCGCCTGGATCATCATCAGCCTTTTACTTAGCAGTGGTTGCGCCACCATGAACCAATCTGAATGTCTCAACGCCGATTGGCGAATAATCGGCATGGAAGACGGAGCCAAAGGTAAACTTACCTCACATATAGGTCGTCACCGCTCCGCCTGCGCCAAATACTCCATTGCCCCGGATCTAGAAACTTACCTGCAAGGTCACAAGGAAGGTGTTACTCAGTATTGCACTGAACATAACGGCTTTTTGGAAGGCAAAAGTGGCTCGACCTATAACGGTATATGTCCGTCCCAATCAGAAATCCTCTTTCTCAAGGGTTATGAACGGGGAAAAGCCAACTACCTCCTCAAACAAGATATAAAAAAGCTTCGAAATTCAATCTCTACTAATGAGGTAACAATTCGTGAACTCAAAGACAAATCTCGCTCCAAGGAACAACAATTAATACACCAAAACATTTCAGCACAGAAGCGTGCAGAACTCTTAAGAACCATAAAACGAATAGAACGAAAACGCGGACGACTGCAAGAAACAATAAGAGATCAAAAAATGCATCTTAATGCCAAAGAAAATAGCCTTAATAATATGTCACACAACTATTAACCATTATAACCAAATTAGTATGTGGTCACAGGTACCTAATCTTTATACAGTTACCCCTGCCCGCATAAAAGGTCTATAGCGAGCAGCGGCAACTGCATAAACCTGAGGCACCCGTGATCACTTACAGATTCGCAATGTATTAAATCAACTAGCAACAAACCCTATGAATAGGTACCCAGATTAGAATTAATCTTCGTCACTATTCACGACATCATTTTGAACGAAAACCATCGCGCGCCAAGGACCATGCTGATAGAAGTTCAGCCCTCATTGCAGGCCAACAAGCAAATGCTACCCCAAAAGTTACCACTCCCATGGTTAAATATTTCAACAAATCAAGCAGCGGACTTGTTTGGGGTAGCAGTATTCGTAACGCCCCAACAACACAAACCAACAAAAGTGTAAGGGTAATGGGTCTAGCAACAACAACAGCAACCTTACTACAACGAATTGGTGAGAGACGAAACGCATACCAAAACATAGGCCAGGCAAGCAAATAGACAACTACCGCATAACATGCCGCAACACCAATAGCTCCCCACTGTATACCCACCACAAAGGACAACACCATAATGGGTGAGCTAATCATGCCGAAACGAAAAAATCGATCAGTTTGCCCCAAGGAAGTGTAGACCCAACCTACCGTATTCCCTAAGGGCTGGATGAGCCCAGTTAACGCTAAAACCCTAAAAATAACTGCTACCTCCTTCCACTGCTCACCAAGCAATATAAGAATCACTTCATCAGCCATAACAATCAGCAAACCCATTAGTGGCATGGTAAGATAAGCTATAACATTGAGAGCTCTATAATAGGCCTCGGCATATTTTTTGGGGTCGTTTTGCAAACGACTCAGGAGAGGGATAGCAACACTAGAGATAGGGCCATTAATTTGGGTAATAGGCAACAAAAGAAGATTATATGCCTTATTATACAGACCAAGAGCTCCGGCACCATTAAAATATCCTATCAATACATTATCAGCGTTGCGGGCAAAATAGTTAACCACATTAAACCCTGTGAGTTCCCAACCAAACTTCAACATCTTCCTTACTTCTTGGGTAATTTTCATCCTCCCAGGACGCCAATCAACAAAATGCCATACCAACAGACACGTCAAGCAACCACAAATCAGTTCACTTGCCACCAGCGCCCAATAACTGCGGGTCAAATAACCTATAATTAAAGAAATAAATATACCTGTGAACATAGAAATCGTTTCAATACCAGCCAAAGTAGGAAACATCATCTTTCTTCGCAAAAGAGCCTGATGCTGAATGGTCAATCCGGAAAAAATAAATGAAACTGAACTGACCATGGTCACCAGAACTAGTCGATCTTCTGAATAAAAATAAGCTATCACGGGAGAAATTGCACAAAGAACCAATGCAAGCCCAACACTTATTGCCACATTAATCCAAAACAAGGATGAGATTTGTTCATGGTTTATTTTCTCATACTGCACCGTGGCAACTGACAACCCGATATCCTTAAATAACGAGGCAAAAATAATAAATGAACCTACCATGGCCACTAAGCCATAATCCTCTGGAGTAAGTAGGCGAGCCAGAATAAAAGTGGAAGCAATGGTTAAAAAAAACTTCCCGGCCTGGCATCCAATTGTCACTACTCCGCCGCGAGCGGACTTTTTTTTGAGTACTGCGGAAACATCCCTGGTGTCAAACCAGTCCATTCCTCTATTATCCTTAGAACTATTTTTCATTATTATATCTTTATTTAATATTATTTTAAAATCCCAATACAATGCAAACTAACGACTAAAAAAAAATAACCAAAGAAAGCCATTATCACCTTATATCTAAATATTACTGTTACCAGGCAAAGAATACGACGAAAATAAAAGGCTATAGATACGCTGAAGGCTACGAGATGGAAATAATTTGTATTCAACGGCCTATAATTCAATATACATTTGAAGTTATAATAATTTTATTACAAAAAAAGACTTACAAAACCAATAACCACAACCATACTATTAAATAATCCGTATATTATTTTTTGTTGGGTACAAAGCAACGATCAGGGGACAAGATTATAAATCAACCAACCTATACATTACGATTATTTTACAGATCAACATACTAACACATAAAGACCAAATCCATACCCATAATTAAATTCCAGCCCGCTAGTATTAGGGTACCTGGTCACATTATCCTTAACTTTTGATTTAAAACCGTACAAGTTTACAAATGAACACCGGTGACTCAGTTTTATGTAGTTTCAGCTACTCGCTATAACCCTTCTATGTGGGTAGCAGCAATCGCGTAAAGATGAGGTGCCTATTACCACTAACTTATTAAATTATTCATTGGTTAAACCAATAATAGGTTCTCCCCGAGATCCTACGATATTCAGATGATTTTTTAAGTGAAATGATGTAAGATTAATGATAAATATATCCAGAGACATTCTGCCTTAAGTGTATTCAGTTTAACCATATGATATAATATAAATATCAAGCCAATGACAAAGTCAGAGAGTCAACTCGACTCAAATGTGAAAGAGCCCCTCTTTCACCCCTTAGTAGCCTTACCCGATGACGAAAATCTGCCCACGGTCAGCAATCCTGCTTTACACCGTTACTTGCGGGAGATAAGTCAATACGAATTGCTAAGTCGTGAAGAGACCGAAGAACTAGCCATAAAATTTCGTGAAGAAGGAGATGCCGACGCCGCCTATCGCTTAGTCTCTGCCAATCTGCGACTAGTGGTCAAAGTCGCTATGGACTTTCAAAAATATTGGATGCAAAATTTTATGGACCTAATCCAGGAAGGAAATGTCGGATTAGTACAAGCAACTAAAAAATTTGACCCCTACCGTGGAGTGAAATTTTCCTATTATGCCGCTTATTGGATTAGAGCCTATATTCTTAAATTTATAATGGACAATTGGCGACTAGTAAAAATTGGCACAACCCAAGCCCAAAGAAAGCTTTTTTTCAGCCTCAACAAAGAAAAAAAATTACTGGAAGCGCAAGGATTCAAACCGGAAGTTAAACTGTTGGCTCAACGACTCAATGTTAAGGAAAGCGAAGTCATTGAGATGGGACAACGGATGGATAATTGGGATGTATCTCTTGAGAGCCCGGTACTCAATGACTCGGATGACGAACAAAAGAATTTCCTTCCCCAAGAAGGGCCGGGCATTGAAGAGGTTGTTGCGGGATTGGAAATGCAAGAGAAAATAACAAAAATATTAATCGACATCGAACACTTACTAAACGAGAAGGAACTAATTATCCTCAAAAAAAGGTTACTGAGTGATGAACCACAAACCCTTCAAACAATTGCCGACCAATTCGGTATATCCAGGGAAAGAGTTCGTCAAATAGAGGCAAATCTTCTTAAGAAGATAAAAAAATACATTGAAAAAGAGATGCCGGATATACATAATTTCCTTGATGTCGAAAATGTTGTAATCTCCGGATAATTTTATTATTAACCATTAGTTTAATTTTTCCCCAAAAAACCGACGATACAAGAGGTTCTGAAAAAATAAATTATCCCATCCAGGAGCCCACCGCTCACCTGTTTGTCTTTTTAACCGTCTTCTTTATCGATGAAACATGCGCATGGCAATATACATGTCTTGTTTCCATTTTTTGAAAACCACTTAAAATTATGCACAGGTAAACGTAAACTCTGATTTATGGCTGTTTATCATTTTCAGCGACTCTAAAACCGGTTTAAATTTTCATCAGCAACATTATATGAACGTACCATTACTTGATCTTAAACCCCAGATGAGCGGGTTTCGAAGCGAAATAATCGAAGCACTAACAGAATTAGTTGATTCAACCGGATTTATTCTCGGTCCCAAAGTCGATGAATTTGAACAGGCAGTCGCCCAATACTGTAACGTTTCCTCAGCAATAGGGGTCTCAAGCGGTACTGATGCCCTACTCATAAGCCTCATGGCTCTGGACATCGGCCCCGGTGATTTTGTATTGACCACTCCTTACACTTTTTTTGCAACTGCCGGATCAATTGTCCGCACTGGAGCCACTCCCGTATTCGTTGACATCGAATACGACTCCATGAATATGGATACGGAACAAGTTGCCGAGAAACTAGCCCTATACCGTAAGGCCGGAAAAAGAATAAAAGCCATCATACCAGTTCATCTTTTCGGGCAATGCAACAACATGCAACAAATCCAGCGGTTAGCCGAAGAGTACGACCTCTTTGTTATAGAAGATGCGGCCCAAGCCATTGGTGCGGAAGCCCCTTTTCGCACCAACAACGAAACCCAGTGGAAAAAAGCTGGGTCCATGGGAACTACCGGTTGTTTCTCTTTCTTTCCCAGCAAAAATCTCGGTGGAATCGGCGACGGCGGCATGGTAGTTACCAATGACGAAAAACTTGCCGAAAAGTTACGAATTTTTCGCAATCATGGATCGGCACCCAAGTATTATCATAAGTATATTGGCGGAAACTTCAGACTTGATCCTGTCCAAGCTGCCGTACTCAACATTAAACTTCCCCATTTGGAAAATTGGCACCAAGCCAGACGCACGAACGCCGATACTTACCATAACCTCTTTAAACAAAGCGGACTGAGCGATAAAACAGTCACCCTCCCCCCTGCTATCTACGGAGGAGAGAACGACAACGCAGCCCATAACCATCACATATATAATCAATATGTGATTAGAATAAAGAATCGTGACAGTTTGCGTGATCATTTACTTGCAAATAATATTGGTTGTGAAATCTACTACCCCTTATGCCTTCATCAACAAAAGTGTTTTGAAAATTTAGGACTCAATGATCTCACCTTTCCTATTGCCGAACAAACGGCAGCACAATCATTGGCCCTACCTATATTTCCAGAACTGACCCATGAACAACTACAATATGTAGTTGAAGTAATATCTGACTTTTATAAAGCTGGTTAAGTAGTGTCCTTTTGTAATATATTTTCCTATTATTATGCCTCATCTATCATCAGCTCTCTTTTCCAACTGATGATCCTTGTCGCAATTCCAGCTTTAGGTCATAACGTATACGCCGAACAATCCTTGGCGGACGTCCCAGCCATCAAGGACCCCGTGCCCCTACCAAACAGGGACATTCGTTATCAGGAAAACGGGGTAGCACCCGATTGGAAACAGGGTTGGGACAAAGCACGTGATCTTTTCCGGCAACAAAAATTCGGCAAAGCATTTATTCAATACGAACTTCTTTTGGCTCAGAAGGAAAATATTGATGAAGCCCGTTGGGAATACTCAATTATCGCCATCCACCTCAAACGTTGGGATCAAGCCGCAGAGCAATTAGATATTCTCATTACCCATGATCCCAATAACAAAAAATATCTATTTGCCAGGGCTGATCTTTACCTAACGGTTTCCGATTTCCAAGCGGCCAACAAACTCTTTATCGACCTTCTCTCTTCCTCACAAAACAATGAGGAAAAAATTCATGCATTGGAAGGCCTTATAGATATTAACGAACATGCCGGCAGCACGGATCATTCCATCCTTGAACTTCAAGAAACACTTCTATCTTTAAAACCACAGGATGGCATTCTTCGACAAAATACTGTCAAAACAGCTTTATCCCTTAACTTACCCCAAAAAGCCCTCGCACTGTTAGGTGATTCTCCAGTTACTAACCCTATTAAACCAGAAGAACTTAAATTACGAGCTGCCATTGCCGATCAAATGGGACATCAAGATAAAGCCTTGGAATATCGACTTCAACATATAAGTATTGTAGCCGATAATATCGAGGTACTGCTTTGGCTTGAAAATTATTATTTCAATATTGGGGCGTACCCCCAAGCACTTGTCTACCTTGAGACCCTACTTAAACTGGAACCTGGAAACACCAACGCACTACTTCGCGGCGCAGAACTCAACCTGCTCATGGGAAGAACTGACAAATCCCTAGAGTTCTACAATAAATACCTGATTATCGTACCCAGCGACAGTATGGTCATGGAAAAGAAAAGACATGCCCTTCAATCAATGGCCGTTGACCTTTTAGCACTGGTGGAAAATGACGGTAGTCGTCTTTTATGGCGTGATTTAGTTAAAGTGACCGATGATCGTCTTGCTATTTATAAAATAATGACTGATCTCCTTCGAGCTAGGGACAAAAAGGACGAGCTTATCAAAATTCTTACCATCATCCACGAAGATGATCCAGGTGACAAGGGCGTAAGCGAAGAATTGGCCCAATTGCTCCCTGGGCAAGAAAAAGCAGAAGAAGCCAATCAATTATCACCACCAGAAATCGATACCGATAATCAGGGGAACAAGGACGACAACTTGCCTACCCCTCCTTCAACTAATAATTTGAAGGTAAAGAGCGAAATTACACCATAACTTAACTAACACCAACCCACTAAATTAACACTCAAATACCGATCAATTCGGCAACAAGGAGGTAATGACATGGTGGACAGAATCCCTATGTCACAAACCGGTTATCACAAAATGCGTGATGAACTGGAACGTTTAACAAGAGTTGAACGCCCTGATATTGTGAAAGCAATTGAAATAGCTCGGGCTCACGGCGACCTCAGCGAAAATGCTGAATACCACGCCGCCAAAGAGCGTCAAAGCTTAACGGAAGGCAAAATTCTAGAATTCAAGGATAAGCTAAGCAGATCCGAGGTTATAGACTGTTCAAAAGTTAGCTGCAAACGTGTCGTTTTTGGCACAGTAGTTACCCTGGTTGATATGGACACTGACGAAGAAGTATCCTATCAACTTTTGGGTCCAGAAGAGTCGGATGTAAAAAAAGGCTCCATCTCCGTCCTCTCCCCTCTGGGCAGATCCATGTTGGGAAAAGAGATAGGAGATGAGGTTCTGACTAAAACTCCCGGCGGAGTAAGGGAATTTGAAGTTATTGACATCAAGCCGTCTGAAATCGCTTGATCATCAAACCCTCCTAAACTAATACTGCCAAACACTACTTCAACCTCCGCCCCTTTGATCTCACTTCTTGGATAAATCCCAAGGAATATTTTCAACCGCAAAGGGGCGGGAGCTGCTTATTACAAAAAATGTAAGAATCACAGGCTATCATCTTCATATGGTTGCAACCGCCCGCATAGAAAAGGCTATAGCGAACAGCGGCAACCGCATAAACCTGAACCACCTGTGCCCACTTCCAAATTCACATTATATCAAATCAGCTAGTTACAACCCCTGCAGTCAGCTACCAATAAATAACCACACAATGGTGAGACTCTATAAGGGTAAGCATTTACCAGTGCTATGCAATGTGCCAGCAGGACGGTGAGCTATAGTTAATCCTATGTGAATCTGGACTTCGCGCGCAGGCGTAATACTGGTGAACACTTAGCTGTAAGCGGAATCGGAAAGTTAGAAATATAAAGTTTTATTTCCAAGTATCTAAATTATTCTGGTCAAGCGTTTCTAAATAATCGGGGATTCTATCAAAATAACCTGCTACATCCTCTGGCTTATGAGCATCAGAGCCAGCGATAAGGCGAACATTATTACGCAAGGCCGAAGCAATTACCCTCGCTTCTGGAAACGGACATCCACGAATATGAAATCCTGAGGTATTTATCTCCAAGGCTACACCGTGGACAGCTAGATTCCCTAATAAATCATCTATCATATCCCAATGTTCTTCCGTCAATGCTAAGTCAGAATAATGACGCAGAACTGCATCAAGATGACAAAGCACATCCACTTCAAGCTCTTCCACACCTCTGAGTAATCCGTTAAAATAACCACACAACACTTTATCCGGTCCAATCTGTTCCAGTGCGGTAATATTCTCTTGCCGTCTACTTACCATATTAAGATGACCTTTAACAGCATCATGATAAAAATGATAGGATAACCCTCGATGATCCCAAGGATATGCTTGCAAAACATCACGCAGGCGAGAGAGTTCCCGTCCATTATAACCGGCCTCCACTCCCAATTTAACATTTATAGAAGATGCATATTTTTCCTTAAGACGATTTCCTTCGACAAAATAATATTCAAAATCCTTTTCGGTCAGCCAGATTCGCTCGGCACTATTGATGCCGACTTCTAAATGTTCTAAAAAGATGATGGTATGTAGTTTTTTTGCTAGGGCAGCCTGAACATATTCTTCCATCTCACCTACAGCATGATTACATAACTTGGTATGCACATGACCGTCAATTGAAAGATCAGGTAAGAGTCCGTTGAACTTAGAATTAGATAAAGACATATATAGAGGGAAGGGAAACAACTAAAAAGATTAAATAAGTGATGATAATTAAAATATCTTACCAAATGAACAAAAACATTCAGCTGCTCGCTTGCACACATTTATAGCACTACAAGAGATTGATAATACAAATAATCACGACATGTTTTACAAATAACGATTAGATAGAATCTATGCATTTCCTTTTGGAAAGAAATGAACGACCCCATCTATCTCCGAAGTATCACAGACATCACCTAATTCCATTTCAAAATCGATTAAATCTTCAAGCCCGTTGACCTCAAGGGACAATGGGGGGCCATCAGGAAGATGGTAAATTAACTTATCGACCTTACTAAGATCTATGGGCCTGGTGAAACAATTCTTCATGAAGGCGCCTTACATTTTTTAAATGAATAATTATAAATCCCAATCAGTTAACAATTAATACTAAAGCTAGCCCTTTTCATCAAAAATAGCAAGTTGCTTTTCATTTATCGTTTCAATGTATGGAAAATATATTTTCCACCGAATCTAAATCTTATATAACCTATATATTTTCCCCCACCCCCACAAACTTGACAGCACCTCGTTGGAAAAGTATATAACATTGACCATAAAATAGAACTTTAGCAAATCAGCTATAAAAAGATTATGAAAGGCATCCATTCACCGGGTATGCAACGTGATTGCATGTAATATTTTTGTAAGCGTTTACCAACACCAAGCCTGCGCGCGATCAGGCCGGATTCACAGAAGAACAACCTAGCTGAGACCACTTACAAATGAGCACTGTATCAAATCAAATAGTTACAAACCATGTAACCAGGTACCTTATAATTTACCATTCTTTTCATTCGATCAGCCCATCGAAAACGGACTATTAATATGCTGGAGAAAAAATTACATATTGTTTACGTATGCCGTGAGTTCGGACCAGTCACCGGTGGCGGTATCGGTACCTATATATATAATGTCTGCAAGTCCATGGTACACAGAGGCCATCAAGTTACCTTATTAACTGATTGCTTTAACAAGGACAACATGGATGCACTGCCCCAAGGAGTGGAGCTATTCAGCACTATAGAGAGTCAAGCAGGACGACGCGGTAATTTTTTTTCCGTCAATCACGAATACAGCTACCGAGTCCTTGATACTTTAAGCTTATTGGCCCAAAATAAACCACTGGACATCGTTGAATTCGCTGAATTCGGAGTAGAAGGATTTGCAGCAATTCGCGCCAAACGTCTTTTCAATGAATTTGCTGAAACTAAACTTATTGTCAAGCTCCATACCCCCACCTCACTGCTTCGCACCATCAATGAAAATAAATTTCTATTACCGGAGACCCACGGCCTCTCCATGATGGAAGACTACTGTGTACTCCACGCCGACATGGTGACATCCCCCTCTCTTTCCCTTGCTGATTATTTTACCAAACGGGTCAAGCGGACGGATATCGTGCAATGTCCCTATCCCATGGAGCTACCTGAGCAAACCAATAAACGCTCTTTTACCACCCAACAAATCCACAGAGTTCGCTTCATTGGCTCCCTTCAGGTACGCAAGGGACTGGATACGTTTATAAAAGGTGCCATACTCATCCTAAAACAAGAGCCTCAATTCACCTTTGAGATCTGGGGAGCTGACCGAAACACTCTACTTTTTGAAAAATCTTATACCGATATCCTCAAACGTTTAATTCCCGCAGAGTATAAAGAGAAAATCGTTTTTTGCGGTGCCATCCCATATAGTGAAATACCAGATCTTTTTTCCGATTCCTGTTACTGTGTCTACCCTTCCCGATGGGAGAATTGGGCAAATGTTTGTTTAGAAGCAATGTCCTACGGCTGCGTAGTGCTCGCATCCAAAGAAGGAGGCATGGCCGAGATGATCGAACATGCCAACTCCGGCTTTGTCATCGACCCACTTGACCCTCATGACTATGCTACCCACATTTTAAGCTCTCACGGTGACCCACAACGGTTGCAAGCTATTTCCACCGCTGCTCAAAAAAGAAGCGGAGACATTTGCGACCCCCACAACACCACCTTAAAAATCGAAGCCAATTATCTTCGCCCTTTTCACCAGAAAAAATGGCAATCGCTGCCTGACAATCCGCCAAAAGTATCTATTATCATACCCTATTACAACCAAAGTGAATATATAGAAGAAACCGTGGCGTCGGCGAAATCTGTAAATTATCCCAACGTGGAAATCATAGTGGTCAATGACGGTTCCACTTCAGAGCAAGCTAACCAGATTTTTGATTCCCTGGAAGGGGTCATTAAAGTAAAAAAAGAAAACGGTGGTCTGAGCTCAGCCCGCAATGCCGGAATAGCTGAGGCCAGCGGCGAGTTCGTAATCCCGCTAGATTCCGATGATCTTATTCACCCCGATTACCTCCCACTCGGAGTCACCGCTCTGCTCAACAATGATGAACTCGGCTACGTAAGCTGCCATGCCGAGAACTTCGGTGCTTTAAGCGGCTCATATATTCCCGTGGGTTTTGTACCCGAACTAATGCTTTTCATAAATACCCACGGCAAATGCACCAACCTTTATCGCCGGGATGTATTCAAGCAATGCGGCGGCTATGATGAAATCATGACCTCCTATGAAGATTGGGACTTTCTCATCACTCTCCATGAACACTCTATAAATGACGATGTTCTACCCCTGGAACTCTTTCAATATCGTCGCCACTTCGACTCTATGGTTTACTCCGTGGCGAACCATCAACGCACCGATCTTATTCAATACATGATGAGCAAACATCCAAACTTGTTAACGGAGAGAGGTTCAGATATTGCCCTCACTCTGGCCCGGTTGTGGAAAGATACAGAAATAAGCCATGAAACCGCTCTTTGCCAATTGGCCAACCAAACATTACAACCCGATTATCCCAACCAGGCTAATTTGGCAAGCCAGGTCATGTTCCAGGTGTATTCTCGCAACCACGGCCTGTTTAGTGAAAACAACTCGGTTTTTGTCTATTTTCCTGAAGAACGCTGGAACACCCTGTACATAAACCTTCCTTTTACTGGACAGGATGGCGCATTTCGCATTGACCCCTCCAACCAAGCAGGGCTCATAATCATCAACAAAATTTCTCTGGTTCGCAAAAAAAACAATCGCCCTCTCTGGAGCGCTGATGGACAGACACTTTTTAAAAAGTGTCTGGTACCAAACAACGATCAAATCTCGGTCAAAGACTCCAATTTAGTGATTGAGGCTAAAGATAATGACCCTCAAATACTTTTACCGGATATGTCTCAGATCAACGAACCACTGGAATTATTAATCACCCTCTATTTTTCTAGTAATATAAAAGAGTATAAGGATACCGCTCAATATATACCACCCCCCGGCCCAGCAAAGCAGCTGTTGACCACTTTGAAACAACAGATTATCAAGTAGAAATGATTTTTTATTCGGCTCACTAACTTGGGAACCGAAATGAAATTTAATATAAAATAAACTCACCGAAAAACAACTTTTACGCCTGTCACGGGCACTGAACCTATTTTTCATCTAAGCACAGCACATTATTTTATGAATAAAACAATACTTGTTACCGGCGGCGCCGGTTTTATCGGAAGTCATACTTGCAAACTCCTTAAACAAAACGGTTACAACCCAGTTGCCTATGACAATTTGGTCTATGGTCATGAGGAGTCCGTCAAATGGGGGCCACTTATAATCGGTGATCTTTTCGATCGAAACAAATTGCTCCAAGTGTTTAAAAAGTACGAGCCCGCTGCAGTTATCCATTTCGCAGCCTACGCCTACGTGGGTGAGTCAATGGTCGACCCCGGCAAATACTATGACAATAACGTAGCTGGCACGGTCTCTCTTTTAGAAACCATGCGTGAGGTCAATTGCAAGACTATTGTTTTCTCTTCAACTTGCGCAGCCTACGGCATCCCCGACTCTCTGCCCATCACCGAAGCCAGTACTGTTTCACCCATTAACCCCTACGGCAGATCCAAGTTGATGATCGAACAGATGCTGGCCGATTATGAAAAAGCCTACGGGATTAAATATGTCGCCCTACGCTATTTCAACGCAGCCGGAGCCGACCTCGATGGCGAAATAGGAGAGGACCACACTCCTGAAACCCATATAATCCCACTCACTATCTTTGCCGCCCAAGGCAAACGAGAAGCACTTGAGATATTTGGAACCGATTACCCCACCGAAGACGGTACCGCCATCCGGGATTATATTCATGTCTCTGATCTCGCGGATGCTCATATCAAATCCATTGAGTATCTTAAAGCCGAACAACACAGCGAGATAATCAACCTGGGTACAGGAAAGGGAAACTCGGTAAAAGAACTTATCAATACGGTATCTAAGGTCATCGGCCTGGAAGTCCCTGCTATCTATAAAGGCAGAAGACCCGGTGACCCCCCCATTTTAGTAGCATCGGCCGACCTGGCTGCAGAAAAGCTACACTGGCGTCCCCGTATTGATATTCTAGAAACTATTATTAATAGTGCCTGGCAATGGCATAAAAAACTAAATAACTAATACGTAAATGGTCACAGGCACCTCATCTTCATGCGGTTGCCACTGCCCGCATAAACCGGACCACCTGTGACCACTTACTATCTCACGCTGTATTAAATCAGTTAGTTATAAACCATGTGTCCAGGTACAATTTTTTCACGGCCCCTATAATACCTATTCCATATCGCCCTTCCAACACTACCGGCTCCAGATGGGGCCACCGTATGTTGAGACATTATTATGAACGGGAAGCAAAAGACCAGAACAAAAGAACATATTGCCCTCCTACGACTGGCCACTGTTGCCTCCATCGTAACAGCTCTATTTCTCATCTCCATCAAACTTACAGCTTGGCTCTTTACCGGTTCACTGAGCGTACTGGCATCACTAATAGATTCTGTCATGGATGGCGCTGCTTCACTGATAAATTATTTCGCGGTCCGATATTCACTCAAATCCGCCGATGACGAACATCGCTTCGGCCATGGCAAAGCCGAGGCCTTGGCCGGTCTGGGGCAGGCTTGCTTCATCACCGGCTCTGCACTTGTTCTGCTGGTC
>JAOTSI010000343.1 GCA_029865005.1 Desulfobulbaceae bacterium | reverse complement strand
TCATGGGCATGGATAGAGGGCGATTTCGTAAAAGTTTGGGAATATTACAAGCCACCGCCAAAGCCAATATTAAGTTCCGGCTGGCTCACTGTCTCACCAGATCCTTCTGACGCAACTATTCGAATTATCAATAGTTCAGAAAACTATATCCCCGGCATGAAGCTAAAGGCCGGTAGATATGAAATAGAGATTTCCAGTGATGGATACAACACCATAGAAAAAAAGATAAAAGTATCTGCCGGAAAAAATATTAATATAAAAGTTGAACTGGAAAAGGAAAAGAAGAAGAAAACCCGTCGTCCGGTAATAACTTTCTAATAACCATGCAGATTGTTAAAAAGTTATGGGGGGACCACTGGGGGGCGATGTTGTTGACTTTAGTTTTTCAAAGGTAGCTTTCGGTTTTACCGGCTGGCCACAGGGGCCGCCCCTACAGCTCCGTGCCAGTTTCGAGATGTGGTTAAACGAACAAAATTTTGCTTAAGTCAACAACATTGACGCATACTGCTCCCTATGAAACGTGGAATAAACAAATTGAATAATTTCAAATACTTTTTCCCATTTCCTAAACCCGAAACAACCATTATACATATAATAAAAAAGATAAATAAGATGTCCTAAGGCCTATTGTCAACCACATTAAAAAAGGAAAAAAAATGAAAAAAACTTGCACATCCCTGCTCCTTGCAGCTGGTATTATTTCAATGCAGAGTAACGTATTCGCCGACGTCAACCTTAAATTGAACGCCGGGTTAGGTTTCGGCAGTTACGACTTTAGTGTTGACTATCCCGACAATCCAAATATCGCTACCTACAAAAGTACCGGAGACATAATGCCCGTCTCCGTTGGAGCCACAATTATCTTCGACTCTGCTTATCTCGACATCATGTATTCAAACTCTCAAACCGATGTTGAAATCGAGAAGCCACCCAGAAAGTTTGACGCTGAATTGGACCGAACAGATATTAATCTAACCCTGGGAACTCCTGTCAGTGACCATCTCTCAGCTTTTGTTGGCTACAAAAGCGGCACAAGCGATTATAATTTTGAAGATGGTTTTGTAACCTCAACAGAGGTAAACGGTTTTTTCGTGGGAATGGCTTACTCTTTCTTGATGAACAGTAGCTCATTATCAGTTAGCGGCGCACTTGCCGGAATGGAAGGGGAATACAGTACAGGGTATGACTCAGCCAATCCTTCTTACGACAACACTGCGGATTACGCTCTCGGCTATAGCGCTGGTGTTAAATATCAGTACAATTTAACAGAAAATTGGAGCATTAGTGCAGATGCGAAATGGCATCTTTACACTCTTGACTTTCCAGCATTGTCCAATTCCGTACCAATGACTTTTGAAGAAGAAATGACATCAGCCAGCGCTACGTTAGGATACATTTTCTAATCTAAAAAATAGAAAAGTTCCCTAATACATTAAAGCACCACCTGTAGCCAGTTGTATCTGATCATTAACAAAACAATCAGAGAGAATTTAATACAGGGTGGTGCTTTAATATACACTACGAAGTGACCCTTAAGCACTCACCCCTCGCCTTTAACACCTAAATCGGTGCCCCCCACTTAAAAATCCTAGAAGAATAAATTTATCTTATTATTTCAGAAGAAGACTCTACAGAATGTTCACCCCCCTGCCAAGATTGCCATTGATCACACAAACATCCACCAACAGTAATGGCAAAAGCGGTCAATCCCAGGGAGGATAATAACAATAGAAGAAGAAAACCTAAGGAGATGACATTGTGCCATAACTCACCTCGCTTCACCTCCTTTACGACTATCAAAGCGGACAACAATAGCCCTGCAACAACAGTAAGATGATAACGAGATACCAAAACAAACCACATGGCGGGCTCGGCTAGAACCATTCCACCACTCTGAACAAAATTATTCATCGCCAAAGCCGCAAAATACCATAGCCAAATCACGACCCAGAGTCCGATTAACTCCAGCATCGCTGGAATATAACGTATAATCGCCCATTTTTTCATATTTTCAAGAATCGCTTCAAAAATAGGATAACAAAAGCAAATAGTATACAAATCAGCTATTTACAAACAACGTGACCAGATACAGTCGTATTAAAAGAAAGGCGACAGGCCCATAGCAGCACTAAAATCTTGATAGCTCGGGAAAATATGATCAATCACCCTGCATTTTTTTTGGGATATTTATTTTTTACGACGAATAAATCCGCCTCCTTCATCATCATCGGAAGGTTGTCGGGAATCAGGATGGACAAATCCAGGGCCACCCACCACAGTTCTCTTAGCGGAATTTGACTTTTTATCATTGGAATCAAGCCCATCACCAACCAGAGTAACAGTACTGGAGGGTGCCGTAACTTGTTGCTGCGGTGGACCATTTTGCGAACCAACTTGATCGTCACCTTCCCCATGACTTCCGATCAAAAAAACAAAATCCCCCCTGGATAATTCATAGTCCTTGATCTTCCCGAATTGCGGACTTTGATCGGTATATTTGGGTAGGTTTTCCTGAAGGTAGAGCCCCAGCTCTGTACCACTTACATAGCCATCTTTATTGAGATCTCCTAGTCCATTTCTTAGGGCATCAATAAAAACAGGGGTAAATACTGATTTTGCGGGCACCGATTCCCCAGCAGTGCCTGCTGTAATAAACTGGCGTACCGGCTCTGCTGTGAGTAACGTAATATATTTTGGCGGCTCAGGACTGGCCTTTTGCTTGAAAATGGTGCCAGAGAAGCAGGAATCAAATAAAAAAATTGCATGCTTAGCCTCAATATCCCTAGCCCATGATAAAATATGATTCATCCCCAATGCTTTTTGTAAAAAAACTCTCTCCTCTCGAAAAGGATTAGGTGCATCAGTAGGTACTAAATACCCCTTACTGCCATCCTTTCTGGTATGACCATGACCGGAGAAATAGAAAAGCAATCGGTTATCAGGATCATAGCCATAGCGATTAACAAAATCCGTAAATGCAGCGGTTAACCCCTCACTATCGGGATCCATACATTTTTCCACTACAAACCCTTGCTCACGCAACACCTCTTCCACCTTGGTCAATTCAGCCGGCACACTCTCCAAGCTCGACCAACCAGCGGTATAACGGCTCACTCCAATCAGCAAGGCGTAGCTACCTTTATAGAGCCGCACCGTATCTTGGCGCGTACCCTCACTATTTCGTAACTCCACATTCACTGGGTCACCAGCATAAGCCAATGAATATAACTGCAACAAGCAGATTATAAGGAACGCACTAATAATAAACAATATTTGCCGCCACGACTCAATCAAGACAGACCCTTTTCCCAATTCATCATTAACAAACTATTCTAAGAGCGGGTTTACCACCCGGACATCTCACGATCCCTCGCCAACTCGCGATCCACCACAAACTGAATCTCACGGCTGGTGGCATCATTACCACGAATCCCTTTGAGCAGATCAATTTCACTGGGTGAATAACGATAAGGCACACCTTTTAGATAGATGGAGCCGCCTGATTGATATACATCATCAATCATTTTTAAAATATTGGCCTGTAAACGAAACGGATCAGTGTGATCAATGGTTGCCCGCCAAATAATATAGCATGCCTGTGGTTCATCAGGAATGATACGACTAGAATAACGCTTGGCACGAATAACTCCGTGAACGGTATTAAGTACTTTGCCAAAAACCTCGGCTACTGCAGGATCAGTTGCGCCGTCCAACCTTACATTTATAAGATTTTCATAGCGCCGGATACTTTGTTCCAAGGCTCCACCCTGCTGGGAAGGCGGTTGGTACACTCCACCTGTATCGGGAGACACCCAGGGTACGGGCTGTTTTGGAGCACACCCCCCGGCCAGACCACTCAATCCGAAAACCAGAAGCCATAACAATAGATAGTTTGGTGAAAACGTCATTTCATTCTCCGCTTCTTTAGCGATAATCACATAGACCGATAACAAAACAAGCTGGTCACCCCTTAAGAAATACAGAAAAAATAAATTATACAATCTCGCTTATTTTTTCCGTTTTCAGTATTGCGGTAACTATTATATAGTTGCATAACTATGCACCTATTGCCGCGCTTTAAAAACGAAAAGAAATTCTGCGCAAATTTTATGCTCAATTTTTTTTCTTCCGAGTCCCTAAAAGAACATCTGCCATTGCTTTTACGAAGCACCTGGCCATGGGGCTGATAACTAGCTGATTTAATGTTCGTAAGCTTGAAAAGTTCACAGGTACCCTAGATTTATGCAGTTGCCGCTGCTCGTTATAGCCTATTATAACGGGCAGGGGACAACTATACGAAAATGAAGCGCCTGTGACCATTTCCTTTACGACAGATGGTTCCGTTCAAAAAAGTTCGATTATCAAACCAAAACCATAAGAGTTAATTATTTATTCAAAACCACCTGGATTTCCACCCTCCTTATAGGCATCATGACGACCACTAAACTCTCTATCTCTTACCAATTCACGATCCAATACGAACTGCAACTCACGAGTAGTTGCATCTCCGGGGCGAACACCTTTGAGAAGATCAACTTCAGCAGCAGTATAGCGATAAGGAACTCCCTTAAGGACTATAGAACCACCATTATCGGAGATATCATTTAGCATTTTTACAATATTGGCCTGTAAGCGAAAAGGATCGGAGTTTTGAATGGTCACTCTCCAAATTTGATAGGATGCAGCTGGATTATCAGGTATCAATCTGGAGGAATAACGTTTAGCATGAACAACACCTGTCACAGTGTTAACAACCTTACCAAACACCTCAGTAACCTCATATTCAGTAGCCCCTTCCAGTCTAATATTGATCAGGTTTTCTGTTTTTTCAATATTTTTAATCAAGGCTCCACCATCGCGATGCTCAGGGGCGGACATGGAAGATCCTCCATATACGGAAGCACTCTCCACAATATTTTGCGATGAATGAACTGGAGCAGACGCTCTAGAGGATCTACCGCTCCAAGCTGTCAACTTACGTCCCACTAAATCACCAACTTCTTTCTCTACCTCAACAAT
>JAOTSI010000342.1 GCA_029865005.1 Desulfobulbaceae bacterium | reverse complement strand
CTAGCCAGACCAACCAACTCAAGGGTGACATAAATATTGAAAAGATCACCAGAGAGGTATAAGCAATTAAGTCCAGCCCACAGCATCATCCACAACGGCCAAAAAGAGGTTTGCGAACCACTGTTTTTATTATTTTGACCGTTGTTGGAGTTGGAGAAATAACCTTTAGCATAAAAGCTTACGCAGACTCCGACCACTCCAGTCAATATCAGCATGAGAAGAGAGAGTCCATCGGCCCGCAACGAAATACCAAGGACCGGTGACCATCCCCCGATTTCATGGCTTTGCAGGCCATGGGCGAGATATTGGCGGGCAAGGGCAAGAATTGCGAGCAAGGTAAATACACTGCCGAACAGAACCGGGACCTGGGGCCTTCGCTTGCAGCCAAAAGAGAGTAAAGCCGTCCCCAGAGGCAGGATAATGGGGAGTAATAATAATCCGCCGCTGGAGAGCGGGTAACTCATGAATCCTCCTCTCCCGTAAGTTCCAGACTTTCATCCGAGGCCACATTTTCCATAATTCTTCGGGTCAGGGCCAAGGCGAGCCCGGTACAGCTCACCGAGACCACGATACCGGTGAGCACCATGGCATGGGGAACCGGATCGATAAAACTACCATCCCCATAACCAATGGTGACTAAAAATAAAAACACCCCGCCTGCCATGATGTTGGCCGCCATGATTTTGTGCAAGGGATGATCACGTCCAACGAGTCCAGCAAAGCCGATTACGAACAGAGCCAGCCCGGTGAGCCCGTAAATGACAGGTGGAGTAAATAAACTTTCCATTTGGACTGTACTCATGGGGACTTTTTTCGGTAAACGAAGTTGATCATTGAATCCTTTCTGTCAGAATGTTTAGGGATTCCAGGATAACGTCCTCCAAATAGGGCGGCCAGAGAGAGTCCTATGGACAAGGCAGCGGTCACCTCAATCAGCGCGATAAAGACACCACCCGAGCCCGGTGGATATTGCAGCAAATTGTAACCAAGCAAAACGCATAATACAGCTAAAGCTAAAAAAAGAGCGGGCCCCAGGAGCACACCCATCGTTAAAAAAGACAGGGAAACCGAGCGGGTCAAAGGACGATCGGCTAGATGCAAAAGCACACCGGTTCCTCCCAATACGGCTCCGGCTTGAAAAGCCCCGCCCACACCATCGCCGCCAGACCACACAAGATAACCTGCCACAACTAGCATTAATGGGGCCAGTAAACTGACCAGGGAGGAAAAAATCGCATCACTTTCCCTGGGCAGGGTAATGGTTCGGGGGACGACTAGGGACCAGACCCCAATCACGGCTAATAAAACCACGAAACATTCGAGCAGGGTATCGTAGCCGCGAAAGTTTAACAATACAGCAGTAACTGGGCTCTCTACCCCACTTTGTGTCAAGCGATCCGCCACTTCTGGGCCAAGTCCAGGTCGCGGAGGTGTTGGTGACAAATACGCCCAACCAAGAACAAAACATAGAACGGCAAGGAGGATTACAAAAAGCACCGTTAATATTTTTTTTCTCCGGGCCATATTCCCTGAACCACTTTTCCCGTATTTCATGAGCCGTACCTGGTCAAAGGTGCCATATATTTAAGCATTTGCCACTACTCGCTATATCCCTTCTATGCGGCAGCGGCAACCGCATGAAGATAAGGTGCCTGTGACCACTTACAAATTTTAGTTTAAAATAATAGCCTCATTTATCACGATCAACTCTCCTCTCTCGACGTTTACCTCCCACCACCCCCCGCAAGGCTGATAAAAATAGCGCCCCAGTGAGCCCCGCACCAATAGATGCCTCGGCCAGAGCAACATCGGGAGCCCGTAAACGGACCCAGACCATGGCCATGAACAGACCAAAAGAAAGAAATAGCACCACGGAAGTGAAAAAATTCTCACTTATCAGTATGCGATAGGCCAGCCAGATCAAACTAGCAGATAAAATGAGATCAAAAGCGATGAGAATCATTTTTCACCCTTAACCCATGGCGTTATGCCGCTGCGCAAGGCAGTACGTGCCACAAGATGGGCAGACGTTGTGCTAGCCAACAGTACCAAAAACCAAATCAAAACCAGACGGGCCGCCGCTAACAAATCAGGAGCCTGCACCGCAAGACCGATAACTACGAAACCAAGCCCCACATTATCCGCTTTGGTCAAAGCGTGGAGCCGAGTATAAATATCGGGAAAACGCAACAGACCAATTGTTCCGGAAATAAAAAATAAAATCCCGATCACAACCGCCCCATTTCCGATTAATTGCTTAATCATCATCCGCGCCTCCTCCTGATTCGGGGATTTGTTCATCAACCGTACTACTCCAGGCCCTTTGCACAAAAGCCACGACAGACAACACCCCCAGCAAGCCGTAAACAAGTGCGATATCTTCAATAACCGGCTGATTAAGCCCCTTGGCGAGCAATAACATCATCGCCACCCCGCAGGTCCCGAAAAGCTGGGCCGCCAACATCCGATCCGCCGCAGTCGGTCCCCGTAAAATACGATACAATCCTGTAACAATAGAAAGTAAAAGTATCAGGGCCATGCTCAGGTAAAAGGTACTCACTCTTTAATCCCTTCATTTTTATATGTAACCACCTACACTCATGCAATATATTTAATCAACAAATTATAATCCTTGTGACCAGCTACAATTATCAATTCGATACAACCCGGCCACCTTTCGCTCCAGACGTCGAAGGTCAGATTGTCTGGCCATGTGCGGATCCAAGGCATGGACGATAATTTTCTCCTCATCCATATCCACACTGATGGTACCCGGCAAAAGGGTGATGATATCGGCCAAAAATACGCGAGGATTTCCTTTAGGCAGGGAAAAATAAAATTCGACAAGCACTGGATCAATGGGCAGTTGCGGGTGAAGAGCCCGACGCATGACATCCAGGCCGCTCATGGTAGATTTGTAAAAGAAGAAAGGAAGATGCAACAAAAGGACACCCAGGTGGATATCCTTGGCTTCCGGCCCACGTAAATTCATCCCCAACCAACAAGCAATCAGTATGGCTGGGACGGCAAAAGGCAGCCCCCCATAGAACTCTCCCTTGCTCAAGGACAACCAGATCATGGTAAAAAAGAAAATCCTCAGCATTACCGGGTAGAGAAGCGAAAGAAGAGCAGATTTAGGTCGAGGTGTGTTAACCATGTAACATTTACCTAAAGATAAAAGGACTCTAAAAAGGATATTATATAGTCTATACCCTTAAATTTTGGGTGTCAATGGAGGTAGGGGAAACGGTTGTTTCAGATACATTTAAATGAACAAGCTTTAGTGAATGGCAACAATCAAGTAAGCTGATGTGGACTTTTAAACACTTAGGGTGCCTCTGCCCCTGAGTTCATTTTACAATAAGTCTATTGCATTAAAACAGTTGCATGTTAAGTTTAAAGTTCAAAAAATCTGAAAGATAGGTAGATAAATGCAATGTCCAAAGTGTGATAAGTCATGCGTCGATACGGCAACCGAATGTAGAAATTGCGGTATTATTTTTTCCAAATTTTATAAAAAATTAGAAGAAAAGACCAAACGACAATTAGATAATCCAGAAGTGAAATTTATTGACACAACAGGGAATAACCTGCGTAGTCTTAAACAATTATTATTTTACACCGAAGAGGAAGTAAATTATGTGGTTTTTGGTGGACGCTTGATATTATTCACGATCATCCTGATATACGGAGTAAAATTCTGCTTTGCATCTATTGAGAGTAACTATGCGGGAAAATCATTTTTACATTTGGTCAACCTACCGTTTCACGAAGCCGGTCATGTTTT
This sequence comes from Desulfobulbaceae bacterium, assembly GCA_029865005.1. Classification (GTDB taxonomy): domain Bacteria; phylum Desulfobacterota; class Desulfobulbia; order Desulfobulbales; family Desulfobulbaceae; genus JAOTSI01. The sequence goes on along the minus strand of JAOTSI010000342.1, from coordinate 1,247 downwards.
TCTGCGACCATTTCCTCGTTTACTGACCTCTTTAGGCGGCACCATTGGACAACTGGCCATGCCTCTAACGTGTATGGTTGTTTTATTGCTCCAGACTAGAGATACCTTCGGGGCATCGGTCTGTTTATGGTGGGTGGGCCAGAATTTCTTTGATATCGCACCATATATCAACGATGCCCGATCGCTTTCCCTGCCCCTGGTCGGTGGCAATGTCGGCTTCCGTTCTCCTTACGGGTTTCATGATTGGGAGTTTATCTTAAGTGAAACCGGACTGCTGTCCTATGATCATTTTCTGGCTCGCTTCGCAGTTGGTATTGGAATATTCCTCTTTTTGGTCGCTTATTCTTGGGGTAGCTGGATATTAATTAGACAGTATCGTAATTTAAAATAAGCTGAAAATCGAATCACTATCTCACTTTTCGTTTCTGGTCACAGAGCTTAAAACTAGCTGATTTTATAGATCGCGAGATAGTGAGTGGTCACAGAAGCCTCAGGTTTATCTGCTTAGGGCATGTGTATAGCCGATCTGACTACTTCCAATGCCATATCTCGTTCTTTACCATCTTTACTATTGGTTAAAATAGTAAAAACTGTAACTACATTTCCTATTTTTCCAGCCCCTTGAATTCCATAGCGGAAATCAGTGGCACTGGGGTTTTTTACTCCTCGGTCAGTCACAGAAACGTACATTGCACTACAGTGGGGTCCGTTGATATTTTGGATGGGAAGGGTGTCTTCAACCGATACTTTAATAAAATCATCGTGAATTCTTTTAACAGTATCATTCATCCATTTAGCTGCAGCTGATTCGTCTTTTGCTGCGGCAAGGGGAGAGAGAACAAGGACAAGGGGGAAACCATTTGGCGGTCGCAATTTTATCTCAACAGTATTAACAGCTGCCGACACAGACAGAAGACTATGATTAACCGCCCAACCATCTGGGACCACAAGCTTTATAGCACCTAAATTTCCAAGAGCAATCTCTTTTGATTCTGCAGCCAGGACATTACTATTCAATAAAAATAGAATTAAGAAGACAAAAATAATTTTTGATGATTTCATTTTATGCATTTGTTTTAATAGAATAAATATATTTTAGATAATTGAAAAGCAATCAGCAGCACTACATCTGCTTGTGATCAGACCGAATTTAGGGTCGCGGAAAATAATAAATATCCCAAAATGGCGCAGGATTTTTAGTCGTCTTCAAGAAGAGGTAACAGGCGCATAGCAGCGTTATGTAACTG
>JAOTSI010000341.1 GCA_029865005.1 Desulfobulbaceae bacterium | reverse complement strand
AGCTTTGCCATGGTGCTGGCATGCCGGTGGCCTTTAATATCTGCCTGCAGAGAGATGATTTTTTTAATGGGGTTTTTGAAGAGGTGATGAATAAAGCCAGAACGTTTGGGGGGTGTTTGGTGCAGCTAATTCATCCTAAAAGAGCGGGTATTTGGTTAGAAAACGGACCTGGCCCTTTTAGCACAGAGGATATCGAGCAGGTTAAAAAACTGGTGACTCTTTATAATCTGGACCCGAATTATGCAGATTACCCTTCTATTTCAGCCCAAATAGTGGAGGAGGCTCCAGAGATGTTCGGTTGTACCGCCGGAGCAACCGATCGTTTTTATATAAACGCCCAGGGGGAGGTCCAGCCATGCGAGTTTCTAAATATCTCCTTTGGAAATATCGCTGAAGAGGATTTTTCCCATATTTATCGTAGGATGAGAGATGTTTTTAAGCATCCCGGTACAAACTGGCTCTGTGAAAAATATTCCCCGGAAATTGCAAAAATCTATCACGAAAATAACCTTAAGACCATGCCATTGAGTGGAGAACTATCAGCACGGATATACAATGAGTTGGAGCAGGGTGCGTCGACGGAGTTGTATTCTAAAATTAGGAATATTGGCGGGGAAGGACGGTAGATGGGTATTGCCAGGGTATCTTTTTGTGAGATAAGGGTTGCGGAGAAAAAATATATTGTACAACTTAGCGGGGCTTGTTTTACGAGTTACGTCTCAGTGGCTCATTTATAGAGAGTTAGCGTTATTCAACTCCGGTCCCTCCGACGGAGTTTTCTTCTAGTGGGAGTTTTTCTTCACTCCGTGGTAAGTTTCTTTAAAAGGCCGATATTTGATAGCCTTGTTCATAATCTTAAGAAATCGTAAATGTCCCTTTGGTGTGTAATGTGTATTCATATATACATTATTTTTATAACAGTTCACCGGGTATGAAAGAAAAGTTCCATAGCCTCAGCCTAGTGAACGGTTACTATCATGACAATGAATAATCAATTTTATAATAAATAAGATGAAAAGAGAAATTGAATTACTGGCTCCAGGTGGAGATATTGATTCTATAAAAGCTGCAATTGTCGCTGGGGCGAATGCTATATATTGTGGTTTGGCAAGGTTTAATGCTAGAAATCGGGCAGAAAATATATCTTTTGAAGATTTGAATGGGATTTTAAGACTTGCGCATGAAAGTAATTGTAAAGTTTTCATAACTTTAAATATTATTATTATTGAGAATGAGATCTCAGCCCTTATCCAGTTATTAAATAAATTAATAAATACAAAAATAGATGGGGTAATTGTCCAGGATTTAGGATTGTTTTATTTATTATCGAAATATTTTTCAGGTCTTAATATTCATGCATCTACCCAGCTAACAACTCATAATGTAGGGCAGATAAAATTTTTAAGTAGGTTGTCAGCCACCAGAGCTAATCTTTCAAGAGAATTAAGTCTTGGTGAAATAAAGGAGTTAACTTTAACCGGACATCAGCACGGTGTTTTGACGGAAGTATTTGTTCATGGCTCTTATTGTATTTGTTTTTCAGGTATTTGTTATTTTAGCTCTGTTAATGGTGCAAACTCGGGAAACCGGGGCCGATGTAGTCAGCCATGTCGAGGACAATTTCTAACCACAGCCCAAGGTAAAGATTTTCCGCTTAATCTCAAGGATAATTCAGCATATTATGATCTTAAGGAGCTATCTGATACAGGGGTTGATTCTATAAAAATAGAAGGAAGAATAAAAAAGTTTCATTACGTTTATACCGTAGTAGATTCCTATCGAAAACAACTACAGAGTTTTTATGCTGACAATGAGTTACATCTTGATAATAAAGATCTTTATACGGTTTTTAACCGGGATTTTTCAAATGGTTTTTTGAAGGGAGATATTAATAAACACATGTTTATTGATAATCCAAGGGATAATTCGGCTCTACATTATTCAAAAATAAATGGTGTTGCTTTTGCTGAAAATACTGAGAAAGCAAAACAAGAAATTTATGATCTTAAAACTAAAATTATAGCAAATGTTACAAAGCGAATCGAACAATTAAGTATCGCTAAAGTGCCTCTAGTAATAACTATTTCAGGGAAAGCAGGGGCTCCTTTGAAAGTAGTTGTAAAGACAGATAAAGATTCATGGGTGGTACTCTCAAACATTAATCTGGTAAATAGCAAAGGTTATCAAACAAATATAAGCCAGGGACAGAAGAGTCAGAAACAGGGAAATGATAAAAGTAATGGTCAGTGTTTAAACCATGAGTTGTTATTGATACGATTTAAATCATTATATGATACGGAATATTTCAATAAGGATTTTAAAACAGATAATCTTCAAAGTGATCTATTTATACCCTTTAAAGAGTTGACGAGAATAAAGAATAAAATCTATTTTATTTTAAATGATTCAAGGGAGTATGTTTACCCAATTGATGTTCCACGTTTATCTAGGCTGCGTCAGGTAAAAATACAACCTACTCTTTCTCTGTTGATCTCTTCTCAAAACGATTTACCCCTGAGCAGGGAAACTTCTGCTGATATTTATTTTCAACTCCCTAATAGTTTAAAGGGTAATCGCTTGGAATTTATAGACCTTTTTGTAAAAAATAAAAAATTAATTCCTTGGTTCCCTTCTGTTTTAATTGGAGAGGATTATCATGCGGCGGTAGAGTTTCTGCAACAGGTACAGCCAAAAAGAATTGTGACCAATAATACAGGAATAGCTTATGAGGCTTATCAAGGAGGAATTCCTTGGATAGCAGGGCCATATCTAAATATTGTTAATTCATTTAGTTTATTATGTTTAAAAGAAAAGTTTAATTGTTATGGGTCCTTTATTTCTAATGAACTTAAAAAGATTCAGATTACGGGTCTTAAAAGGCCGGATGATTTTAAGCTGTACTATAGAATCTATCACCCCATTGTGCTGATAACAAGTAGGCAATGTCTGTTTCATCAGGTTACTGGATGTAAGAAAAGTAAGATCGATGATGCATGTATTCAACAGTGTGAAAAATCGACATCAATTACAAATTTAAAAAATAGTTCTCTCTTGATAAAAAAATTAAAAGGTAACTATCACAGTATATATCATGAGACTAATTTTCTAAACACTGATATTGCTACTGATTTGCCGGATCTGTTTTCAAGCTTTTTTGTTGATTTAAGAGATATTAAAACCGATACCAAAATAAAAATTGATAAATTAAAATTAGTTCAACTTTTTGAAAACCATCTTAAGGGAAAGCCTAATTCAACAGAGGAGCTCAGGCACCGTATAAGTCCGACAACAAATAACCCATATGTAAACGGTATATAAAATATTTTTAGCCGACAGTATGGGGTTTGTGGGAGGGCTCACCTGTGGCAATATGTAATTTAACCGGATTTAGCCCAATTAACTGTCATAGAATGGGCAATTAGAAGGATCGTAAACATTTTGTCGAAACACTGATATTAAAAATCGACTCATTTATTCCGATGGCAATCATCTCAGTAAGTATGGATCAAGGGAAATAATTAAGCCTATTCTTCCTCAACTTAGTAAGGTTTCGCTGAGTTAAAGAGGACGGTAAGGCCTTTGTCTAGCGCATTATGAATCGTTATTTCATATATTTCCCTATGGTTCTCTTCCACTATTAAGCCTTTTTCTAGATGAAAAGATAATGTTTAATAAAATCGATTGTTGGTGGTGATGTTGCTTTTTGAATTAAGGCCAGGGTTCATGGGTGGGTCGCCGTTGAATTATTAAAAAAGCTCATTGTCGAGAATTAATGAGGAGAGAGAAATCATACCCACAAGATTTCCTCCATCTTCAACCGGGGCTCTTCGTATATTAGCTTGATAAATAAGGCGGGCAACATAGCGTATGTCCATATCAGCCGGTACGGTGATTATAGGCTTTGTCATGATTTCAAAGACATTTGCTTCAGCTGGTGAGCGACCTGGAATAATCACCCCTTTAATTAAATCCTGAACTACCAATATACCCCAAGCATCATCTGCATTTCGTTTGTTTACAAGAAGTGATGAAACTTTTTCAGAACGCATCTTGGCAGCAGCTTCTCTGGCAGTGGCCATTCCGTCGATGGAGACAATTCCCTTATGCATCACGTCTCTTGCTCTTACTATTTTTGTGGTGTCAGGTTCCATAATCTTCTCCTCTTAAGATAAATTGGCTATTTTTGCAAAAAACATAACCAAAAGTTATTTTTACTAATTAAAGGTAATCTATTTACATCCAAAAAATAGACTTTCTAAAAATAGCTATCTCGTACTTTTTCTTTAAAGATTTCCATTTGGCTTTCAAGTCCCACAACATTTTCAATTGGGATAACGAAGGCAATTCCGGTACCAGGTTTTTGGAATTCACCTGCCTCATTTATCGTATCGAGAATATGGGTGACAAGGTGCTCTTCTACAAGAAGCATGATAATGTCGGTCTGGGCCTCTAGGGTGAGACCAAAAAATGTTTTTGCCTCATGTATACCAGTGCCCCTAGCCGGTATAATCGTGGCCCCCGTGGCTCCTGCATCTTTTGCCGCATCGACAATTTTATCTGTTATATCAGTTTTTACTGAGGATATAATGAGTTTAAAGCGCATTACTTTTCTCCAATAATTTATTTTGTTTTGGGTGTGATTTTACGAGTGTTAAGCCAGTGCATAATTTGAGCATAACCCATTACTGTTATTATAGGAAAAAGACTAGCAAAAGCAATGAGGCCAAAACCGTCTACGGCGGGATTCCTCCCGGGAACGGTGGAAGCAAGTCCAAGGCCAAGGGCGGTAACCAGCGGTACTGTTACTGTTGAAGTGGTAACGCCACCTGAATCGTAAGCTAGAGCAACGATGCTTTTTGGGGCAAATATGGTTTGCACAATAACAATAAGATATCCTATAAGAATATAAAGGTAAAGTGGTGTGCCGCTGATAATTCGGAATGTTCCAAGGCTAATGCCCAAGGCGACTCCTAGAGCAACAGTGATTCTAAGGCCCCATTGACTTATGGTACCCGCCGAAACTTCGTTTGCTTTAAAGGCTA
>JAOTSI010000340.1 GCA_029865005.1 Desulfobulbaceae bacterium | reverse complement strand
GGTTTATTGGTTTAAAGAAAACTATAAATATGACCTTCATTTACAGCTTTTACCACATCATCCCTTTCTGCTTGCCCAGAAAGAACTATCTTACACATGTCAGGATACTTATCATGAATCCTGCTCAACAGCTCACTTCCTCGCATTTCCGGCATAATTTCATCACAAATTATTAAATCAATATCATGATGTTCCAGAAATGGTTCTACCAACAAAGGATCGATAAAACCATGCACTTCATAATCCCGACAAAGAAGGATTTCCAGTTCAGTAACTATGGACTGTTCATCATCAACAATCAATAATTTTGATTTATTAATAAAATTAGGTTTCATTAGATCTCTATTGGTACCTGGTCACAGGGTCCGTAACCAACTTATTGATTTGGGTGCTCATTTGTAAGTGGCAAAGGTACTACAGATTTATGCAGTTGTCCCTTCTCGCTATAGCCCATAGCCGTCAGTCTAAATTGGATAAGGTTTTGGTGTTGCATTATAAAACAATCTTGTAACCTATCTCAGACTGTAGGGGCACCCCTTGTGGGTGCCCGCCTTAATCACCCTAAGCTACAAGCATTTATTTATTATTAACAGTTAATATAAACATTATAATTTTCTATTCTTTCAATTAGCTCAGCGGGCACCCACAAGGGGTGCCCCTACAGCGCCAGCAAGTTTTGCATGTTCATTTTACATTGCAATACGGCTATGCGCTATAACCCTTCTATGCGGGCAGGGGCAACCGCATGAAGATGAGGTGCCCTGTGACCATTTACCTCTATTGGGCAACTTGATCAATGCAAACAGTAAAAATAGCGCCTTTACCTAGAGCGGAATCAACTAGTATCTCTCCCCCATGTGCTTCAATGATACGATGACATATATTTAGCCCCAGCCCCATACCTTGCCCGACAGATTTAGTGGTGAAAAAAGGATCAAAAATGTTACCAATGAAATCCGGGGAAATACCAATTCCATTGTCAGCAACAGTAACCTCCACCCTTCCCTTTTGGGCATCGTATCGGGAAGACACATTAATACGTCCTTGCTTAGCAGTCATGCCTTTCTCAACAATAGCATCCATTGCATTTAATATTAAATTTATAAAAACTTGCCCTAAATCCTGGGACAACCCGTTAATACGAGGTAAGTTTTCACCAAGATTCAAATTAACCTGCGCTTTATATTTAACATGATTTCTAGTTAAAATAGCAGCATCGTTCACAATAGCATTAATATCGCAAGGACGAAACACCTCTTGACTATTAGCCATGCGCTTAGTGGAATTAATGATGCGATCAATACGTTTAATAGAGGTTACATTACGCTCCACGACATCCTCGACCCCTTTGAGTACCAAGTCCATGCGCAATTCATTATAATCCTCAATGAGTTTTTCCTTACTCCCATCCACCGAAGATGGCGAATCTTTAAAATAACCTTCAACAAGTGCGATAAACTTCCTTATATATTCTACATTCATATGAAGGCCTTCCATGGAAAAAGCTATGGCCTGGGCAGGATTCTTTATCTCATGAGCGATACCGGCAACCATTGTACCCAGGGATACCAGTTTCTCTTGTCGAACAGCCTGCTTTTGACTACTCAACAATACGGACTGGGCCTTCTTCCTCTCAGTTATATCCCGAGCCATAACGAGGATAATATGCTCCGTCCCCATCCACATGGTATTGGTATTAATTTCCAATGGAAAACATTTACCGTCCTTACGCCTTCCCTTCAACTCCCTGGTTCGACACGGGGAGACCGTTTCACCTTTTGTACATTCCGATAAAAAATAGACGTTGTCGCCGTGTTCTCCACTACTTTCATCTGATTGAGCTAAAAAATCACCCATATTCTTTTTACATACTTCATCAATATCGTAACCAAACATTGCCAGTGCTGCAGCATTAAGAGATTTTATACTGCCATGTGTATCCAGAGTAATAACTCCATCCTTCATGTTCTCCAAAACCGCTCTGGTATTAGACTCAGCCTCTTCCAGCCTGGTAATGGAACGAAATATACTTCCAGCACCATATAAAATTCCTATTAATCCGAGAATCCACAAAATGCCATGGACAACTGAATAAATAACTATCGTTTTATCCGAAATCTCGTGCAAAGGGGTTAACGGAACGGAAACACTTATACCTCCGCGAACATCACCTATTTGATACCCCTGGGCTGCATGACATTTTAAACACCCATAATCAGTAATCATAGGTTTCATTAATCGTAAATAAGGACGATTATTTATCGATTGAACTTCAGATACCTCTGTTGATCCATTTTCAAAAGCCTTAAGTGCATTACTTTCCCATTCATCAGCCTCATTTTCGGGTCGAATGGGATCTAAACTGGTTATATGTCCCAGGGGTCCATCTTTCATACTCTGCAGTTCATAGACCTGTCGAATGAGATATTCAGGATTAACTAAAGTAAGCATCTGACCATCTGTGGTTTTAACCACATAGTTTGGGAGATGACTTAAATAATCACTTGGCTGATTTATTGAAGTAATCGGGACAAAAACCCCCTGATGAATAGTAGCCCATTGATAGTAAAGATGATCACGGTTATAAATGGTACTTGCCTCAATGGAGGCAATTTCTATAATCTGATTGTGTTGACGGTTACTATTCCACACCAGTGAAAAGAAAATCAACAAAGTCCAACCCAAACTCAAAACAAAAGCATAACCCCAAATTCCATTCAATAACGAGTCAACCTTCATGCCCGTTTTTCTCCTGATGAACTCAAGGAGCACCATCATGAGTAATAACAGACAGATAAAAAAACTACCTACAACCATATATCGCGAACTGCAAAAACCACTATCTGGATAAAGATAAAAATCAAGCCCAACGCCCATAATGGCTACAAGAATAAACAGGACTGAATAACTAATTATTTTATTTTTCATATTATTGGTTATGACATTGTAAATATAAGTAAATGGTCACACACAAATTATTTTAATGCGGTTGCCCAACCAGAAGTGATGGGCTATAGCGAGGTACGCCTGCGCGCGATCAGAGACCGGATGTAAGCGTTCACCAGCACGACGTCTGCGTGTGATCAGGCCGGATTCACATAGAATTAACTATAGTTCACCGGCCTGCTTACACACATACGCAGCACTGCCAAACGATTACGTTACTGATGTTATAGAGCTTTTATTTTCAACCCAGTGAACGGTTACAACCTTAAGCTATATCAAATATAGTTAGTTACAATTCCTGTGACCAGGTACAAAAATATTAATTTATTATATTACGTACCCATACGATTTTAATTTTCTACGCAGAGTGTCTTTTGATATCCCCAGCTCGCGACACGTTTTCATCTTTTTAAAATTATTACGACTAAGTGACTCAATAATAGCTTTCTTTTCAAGCTCAGAGAGAGTCAACGTGCCCATTGGCTGAGGGGTAGTACCTGAGGAATGCTGAAAATTATCCGGGAGATGCTGGGTCAATATCTGACCAGTACTACATAGGATGAACGAATATTCGATTATATTTTCCAGCTCACGGATATTACCAGGATAATCATGATGCATGAGTAGAGCGAGCGCTTCATCGGAAACGCCGTTAATTTTTTTATTCTTTTCAACATTAAATCGTTGAATAAAATGTTCTATCAACAACGGAATATCTTCCATTCTTTCCCGTAGGGGAGGAAGTTCCACCTTTACCACATTCAAACGATAATAAAGATCTTCCCGGAACGATCCCTGTTGCACCATCGCTTCCAATTTTTTATTGGTTGCAGCAATAACCCTAACATCTGCATTTACAGGGACATTGGAACCCAACGGTTCATAACTTTTACCCTGTAGGACACGTAATAGTTTTACCTGCATGGCCGGAGAAATATCACCTATTTCATCCAGAAACAAAGTTCCCTTTTCCGCCACTGCAAAACGTCCATCCTTATCTTTACGGGCATCTGTAAAAGCGCCTGCTTTATACCCAAATAATTCGGACTCAAGTAAGCTGTCAGGTAGAGCACCACTGTTAACCGCCACAAAAGGGTGAGCCTTCCTGGAGGACATCTCATGGAGCGCTTTGGCGATTAATTCTTTACCGGTACCACTCTCACCTAAGACTAAAATAGTACTTTCACTTTGAGCAAAATGGGGGAGAACCGATAGGATCTTCTTCATTTTAGGACTACGACTGATTATCCCGTAATCACTCCCCTCTGTTTGAGAAAGACGTCGACGTAAGGTATTAATTTCGGTTAAATCACGAAACGTCTCCACCCCTCCAATAATATTATTATCTTGATCAACCAGTACCGTGGAGCTAATGCTCACCGGAATTGAATTACTATTCTTGCCACAAAGAAGCACATCAGAAGCATTAACTTTATCCTTCGAAAGCAATGCTTTAGATAATGGGCACTGCTCCTGACAAACGTTTGACTTGAAAATATCATGACATTTTTTACCGAGAACCTCATCACGGGAATAACCGGTAATCCGCTCTGCAGCCATGTTAAACGATGTAATATTATAATCCTTATCAACCGTTACCACCCCATCGGCAACGCTCTCCAAGACGATCTCAGCTTGAATTCGGTTGGTATTATCACGAAAGTTTTCAACTCCTCCGATAATAGCCCCCCTGACATCGAAAAGAGGAGCGGCGCTGAGGCTAACCGGCATTGCTCTCCCATTATTTCCGATCTCCAAAAAGACGCTGTGCTCGGTGGCGTATTCACCAGTACGTACCGCTCGTATTAAAGGGCTATTGATATTTAAATCAGAATTTGCACCTTTTATCCGAAAAACTTCTTCTACCTTTTTCCCTATTACTTCCCGACGAAGAAGCCCTGTTAACTGCTCAGCCGCCGCATTAAAAAAAGTAATACGAAAATCTAAATCAACAGTAAAAACACCGTCGAATATTGAATCTAATATAAGATGACTACGAAAAAAATCTGATATTTCCTGAAACGATTGAATTCCACCAACAAAAAAACCAGTTTTATCCCAAAGAGGTGAAGCACTAACCAGAACAGGTGTCCACCCCCCATTCACCGAGACGT
>JAOTSI010000339.1 GCA_029865005.1 Desulfobulbaceae bacterium | reverse complement strand
GGGGTGGATGAGGAAGGTTTCTATATCAGCGGTGAGGGGATTTGCTTTGGCCAGTTGATGCAATTCTTGCTTTAGCGCTGCTTCATCAACTACCTTGCCATGGGGTTCGGCGATAATAACCGGTTGTTGATTAGGGCTTTTTCCCACTCCCACCAGGGCGGAGCGATAGACCTCGGAATGTTGATTGAAGATGGCTTCGCAGGGAATGGTATAGAGAATACCTTGGGCGGTGAAAACCCGATGGGCTTTGCGGCCACAAAACCAAAGACGGTCCTGTTCATCCTTATAGCCCATATCTCCGACACGGTGACGAAAACCCTGCCCATCTGTGATTTTAGCCAATTTATTTTCATAATCATTATTATCATAGGCCCTGGTGACCACCGGGCCGCGCACTACAATTTCACCAATCTCCCCTACCCCCAGCTCACGGGCGTCGGACCAATGGACGATTTCTTCATCCCGGGCTTCCACCACCGTGATATCAATACCGGGCAGAGAATTGCCTACACAGACCCCGTGTCCTTTAACAGTCTCGGGCCAGGTCTCGCCCAATATATCAGTACCGCTTATAGAACTGACGGGTAAACTTTCAGTGGCTCCGTAAGGGGTATGGATTTCACCGCCTTCCACCATAATATTTTTAACCCGCTTGATCAGCTCACCGGAGACCGGAGCACCGGCCATTAAAATTTTCTTGACCGGTAGGGTAATATTGCGCTCTTGGCAGTAGCGACTTACCACATTCCAGATTGCTGGCGAACCAAATGAATAAGTCACCTTCTGCTCAACCAGGGTCCGAATAAATTTTTCCGGATCCACCTGGGCAGGCCTGGCGGCATCCATCTCCGGAATCACGGTTTTTGCGCCTAGGGCAGCGGAGAAAAGGGCAAAGAGAGGAAAACAGGGTTGATCCACATCACCAAAGCGGATCCCGTAATAGTCATGGATCAAACGCAGCTGGGCTCTGAAATTACCGTGGCTAAATCGTACCCCTTTAGGGGGTCCGGTGGAGCCGGTGGTGAATATGATTGCCGCCACGTCATCTTCGGTTGCTTGAAAGATAGAACCTTTAGTGCTTTGTTCCGAAAGCGATGTGGTAAGGGCTGTTAAAGATTTTCCTAAAAATACAAAAGAACGGCCCACGCAAACTCTGGTCTTAACCGTGGCAAAATGGCGAAAGAAAATTCTACTGAAAAGCTGAGCGGCCGGGATACCGATAAGCACATGGGGTTTAACCGAGGTGATACAGCGTAAAAGGTTACGATATCCCATGCCTGGATCGATAAGGATCACCACCGCACCCACTTGAAAAAGGGCAAAGGTCAAGCAGATAAACTCCATGGATGGTCGAACCATGAGCATAACGCGGTCACCAGGACTTATACCCTCCTCCCGCAATACAGCTGCAAAGCGAGTGGATTCCTCATGGAGTTGTCCCAGAGTCCATTCATCATAATCGCCCTTTTTCTTTCTAATCGCAAGCCCCGGCCAACCGCTGTAACGTTTGGCGGTATCACGTAGGACTTCGGCGATATTGAAATTTTTATCAGCCATTATTCCAGCTCTCCGGCTCCACTACTCTGTAAAAATTTTTCAGTTAACTGGGCTACTTCTTCAAAAACATCTTCCAAGATGTAATGACCACCATCAGAGAAGTAATGTGCATCGGCATCTGGAAACCGTTGTCGCCACTCCTGATAAAACACTCGGTCAAAACAAAAATCCTTGCCACCCCAACAGATGAGCATGGGTTTGTTTTGTAATTTATTAAGGTTATTCTCAACCTGAACCAAGGTATCCCAAGATTGGTGTTTATTATTTAGTGGAATATCCATAACGAAACGATGGACCGCCACCCTATTCTGCCAATTATTATAAGGATGAAGAAATCCCGCCTTAATACTCTTAGACATTTTATGGGCAACTGCCATATAAACCGCCGCCCCAGCAAAACCATTGAGCGCCCGCACAATCCATTCTCCCAAACGAGGGATGCGACAGGCTGCAATGCGCAGGGGAATGCGCTTAGAGCGAAAGGCTCCAGTATTGAGAACCACCAAGCCTTCCACGGCATCGGGATGTCTACCCGCCCAACCCATGCCAATTGCACCGCCCCAGTCATGGACCACAAGGACACATTTTTCTATTCCCAGCCCCTTGAGCAGGGTTTCCACGTTATCAATATGATTAGCCAAGGTATAATCATAGTCCTCTGGTTTATCAGAGAGACCACAACCAATATGGTCCGGGGCAATAACTCGGTAGCCAGGTTTCAGGCGAGTAATAAGATTGCGATACAGATAGGACCAAGTAGGATTGCCATGCAACATAACTACCACCCGGTCCCCGGCCCCTTCATCTATATAAGACATCCGGTGGCCATTAACCACCATGGATTTAGGCACAAAGGGATATTGAAATAACAAAGATTTTTCGCTCATTACCACTCCACCCCAAGCATAAGGGAATTAATACCACTACCGATTCCCAAAATCGCTCCTCGATCACCAGGCAGGAGCACTTTATTTTCAATACCCATGGCCATGGTTATGGGAGCGGCCACTGAACCCACATTACCGAGATGGGATAATGTCTCGAAATTTTTGGCCGGATCCAGCTCTAGGGTCTCAAAGAGTTTTTGAGCATGGGCTCTGCCCACTTGGTGACAAAAATATCGTTTAACCGATTGCTCTTTCCAATCCAACTCGGGCAAAAACTCTTGCCAACAACCAGCTGCAGTTGCCACTCCTTGTTCAAGGAGAGTCTCGGAATCAGTATTCATCAAAGTACCCTGGCCGGAGGATGTTGCGCCCCCCTGACATAAATCATTATGAGCGGTATTAGTGCGATAGGTTCCGCCCTTAAGATAATGGCCAGTATCGTGGATTTTACTATCCCCCATGACCAACCCCACCGCTCCAGATCCGATGGTAAGAGAGGCAAAAACTGGTTTTACCGTCTTTCTGGTGAGGGTGGTGTCATGCAATAGGTGCTGAATGGTGGATTCCACAAGCTCCTCGGCAGTTTCACCGGCCACCACAAGTCCTTTTTTAACCTGGCCCAATTCTATCATATTAGCCAGCATGATCATTCCGTTAAGAAATCCCAAACAGGCGTTGGAGAGGTCAAATATCTGGCAACGAGGTGATAGATTGAGTCCATTATGGACAAAAGCAGCGGTAGCTGGCTCCATCATATCACGAGAAACCGAGGTGAAGATAAGACATTCAATCTCTTCTGGCTTGGTATCTGAAAGGGCTAAGGCCTTGACTCCGGCTTTTACAGCGGCCTGACTAGGCTTAGTGCCTTTTTCCCAAAAACGTCGGGAACGAATTCCAGACATCAGCTCTAATCTGCCCTGGGGCAGCTTCAAACGGGTATAGAGCGGTTCTAACCGCTGCTCCAGCTCATCGGAGCTAACTTCGCGGGGCGGCAGTTCATAGCCGAAAGAATGAAAACAAACTCTGGAATATCGCATAAGGATTTTAGACAAGGATGTTCAGGTAACCGGAGCAAGCCAAGTCTACCCTTTTTATTTTATGACTGATGACAACAGTTGATGAGTTCGCAGGAGTTACCCCACGGTTTTTTTAATTATTTCCTGATCGAAATAATTCATCCCCATGCCTGCATCCACCACGACACATTGACCGGTAATGCCGGAAGAGGCGGGAGAGAGTAAAAAAGCGGCGGTGTCGGCTGCCTCACGAGTCTTAAGAGCTTTTTTGCGCAAAATAGCTTTTTCTGCATAAAGATAGCTATCAATATAACCAGGAATACCTGCTGAGGCCGAGGTTTTTAACAAACTTGGACACACCGCATTAAAACGAACCTCGGAGAAAGCTGAAAAACTTTTGGCAAGAAAACAGAGCGAAGACTCCAAGGCCGCCTTTACCGGAGCCATATAACCATAATTCTCCGCCGCCATTTTGGTGGTGGAGATGGAAATAGTCACCACGGAAGCATCCTTGGCGAGTAGATCCTTAAAATGGTTGCTGATAGCGATAAAGGAAAAACATGAGATATCAATGGCCTGCAAAAAATCCTTTTTCACAGTGCCATGGAATGGTTGCAACCCTTGAGAGTAGTTAGCAAAGGCAATGGAGTGTATAATCCCACTTATTTCCCCTTCAACCCCGGTGGCGATCTCGTCGCGTACCCGGATGATATTGGCCTCATCCTCCACATCGCAGATAAAAACCGGCGAATCAGGAAAAAGTTTACGGGCGGTTTTGGCTCGCTCCTCGGAACGGACCACATGGATTACTCGGGCTCCTTGCTCAACCAGGACTCGACCAACCGCGCAGGCCACTGATTTTTTATTAGCCAGACCGAAGATTACGATATTTTTATTTTGCAGACGTAAAAAACTCACTCTTGTGCCATCCATCTCCGCTACTCTTTAAGCATACAGCTAAACTCTATCTTTACCGCAACTTTACCACCTACCAAGGCGGAACCCTTAAAAAACCAAGCCGGACCAACCTGTTCCTTTAAAACAGCCCGCAACTCGATTCTATCACCAGGTCGAACTTCCCGTTTAAATTTTGCCCCAAGAATACGGGTAAGAACCGGAACAGCTTCGGTGGATTGTTCCTGCCACTCCTCACCTTTGCTTTGCCCAAGGATATAGGAAGTTAATACAGCTCCAGCTTGAAAAATCGCCTCACAGAGCAGGACGCCCGGCATTATGGGGTAATTGGGATAATGTCCTTGAAAGATATCCAGATCAAGTGGGATATCCTTTTCAGCCCGAATGGACTGACCATCTATCTCCACTACCCGATCAAGCCATAGAAAAGGATCTCGATGGGGGATCCGCTCACGGATCTGATCTTTATCCATGGTCTCCATTAAAGTCCACCAGTGACTTCAAGCACCGAGCCGGTCACATAAGACGCACCAGGACTTGCAAGAAAAAGTACGGTCTCCGCTACTTCATCCGGGGTTCCGAAACGTTTAATGGGCACCATCTTGGCATACTGTTTCTTCTGATCATCGGGCAGGTCACCGAGGAAATCCGTGTCAATAAATCCGGGAGAGACACAGTTCACCGTGATCTTACG
>JAOTSI010000338.1 GCA_029865005.1 Desulfobulbaceae bacterium | reverse complement strand
GTGGGCTGCCAAAAGAAAAAATGCACTGCTCAGTAATGGGCCGCGAAGCATTAGAAGCTGCCATTGCAGATGTACGAGGCATGGTTCTGCCCATGGCGCAGGGTAATATCGTATGTGAATGTTTCGGGGTTACCGACCTGGAAGTTGTTCGAGCCATACAAGAATCAAATCTCCGCTCCTTGGAAGAAGTCACCAACTTTACAAAAGCTGGCGGTGGTTGTGGAAAATGTGAGGATACTCTTCGCGATATCCTTAAAACAACAGTGGAAGGACTCTCTATCCAACCCCAATCCGCACCCAAAGAAGCAAAAATGACCACCCTTCAAAAAATTAAAAAAATTGAAGGCGCTCTGGAAAGAGAAATAAAACCGACCTTGCGTAAAGATGGCGGTGATATTGAGCTTATTGATGTGGACGGTGATTTCGTTACCGTCTCACTACGCGGTGCCTGCGCAAGTTGTCCAAAATCACGTATGACCCTTAAAGAATATGTTGAGAAAAAACTACGTGAACTTGTACTCGACAGCTTAATAGTTGAGGAGGAGAAATAATGGATTGCGGCAGCGATAAAATTATCTATATGGACAATAACGCTACCACCCGGGTCGCCCCGGAAGTGGTGGACGCTATGTTGCCCTTTCTCACCGATTGTTACGGCAACCCCTCATCCATGCACCGCTTCGGTGGTCAAGTGGGGCGTGAAGTAACAAAAGCCAGAGCTTCCATCGCCGCCCTGATCGGCGCGGAACCCGAAGAAATAATCTTCACCAGTTGCGGTACCGAAAGTGACTCCACCGCCATTATGTCGGGCATGCAAACTGAACCAGATAAACGCCATATAGTAACCACCAGAGTGGAACATCCGGCTGTAAAAACTCTTTGCGAAAACATTGATCATCTCACAGGTCATAAGCATAGAATCACTCGACTGCCAGTCAATAACGACGGTACTCTCGATCTTGATTTATATCGAGATGCACTAAGCGATGATACCGCAATTGTCAGCGTAATGTGGGCCAACAACGAAACCGGGGTTATATTTCCGGTGGAGGAAATGGCCCGCTTGGCAAAAGAACGAGGCATCCTTTTTCATACCGATGCGGTCCAGGCTGTGGGTAAAATCCCTATCAACCTAAAAGAGAGTCAAATTGATTTTCTATCCTTGTCAGGCCACAAGCTACACGCCCCTAAAGGTATTGGTATATTGTACGTACGTAAGGGAACACCGTTTATCCCCTTTCTAAACGGCGGACACCAGGAACATGGGCGTCGGGGTGGCACTGAGAACGTTGCCGCCATCGTAGGCTTAGGAAAAGCGTGTGAGCTGGCAGGAAAAATGATGGAAGAAGAAAACAGTCGAGTTCGTGCATTACGCGACAAATTGGAACAAGGATTACTTGCCGCAGTTCCTCGATCTATGCTCAACGGTCACAAGTCCGAGCGATTACCCAATACATCCAATATCAGCTTTGAATTTGTAGAAGGCGAAGCAATCCTGCTCCATATGGACAGATTCAACATCTGTGCCTCTTCAGGTTCTGCTTGTACTTCCGGCTCTCTTGAACCCTCTCATGTATTGCGTGCTATGGGAGTACCTTTCACAGCGGCCCACGGTTCAATTCGCTTCAGCCTCTCAGTATACAACACCGAGGAAGAAGTCGACTTCGTGCTAAAAACCATTCCAAACATTATTGCTAATCTCAGGGAACTCTCACCATTTTGGTACCCCGAGCACGCTAAATAATCTTACACTCTCAAAAATTTTAGACTCAACAAGAAAGGTGCCATGAATATTATTCCCCCATCTTACACTATTCTTGACAATCTTGACCATGAAAGCCTTGCCGTACGAATTGAATATTGCGGCAGGGTGTGCTACAAAAGTGAAGATAAAATTGATCACCAATCCGCAATCCCTTTTGCTGAAAAGATGGCGGAACACGGTCACAATTCTGTTCTTGAGATGGGGGTGATCACTCTTAAAGTTACCTGCACCGACCACAGTGTAATCGAAAAATTTTTCGCTACGATCCCCCGCTTTCTTCATATCGACCATACCAATGAAGGAACACTGATTATTACGGGCAGCGTCCGTGCTTTTAGAGAAATGTTCATCTTTTATCCAAATAGTGAAGTAGTCCAAGCCGTAAGCACATTTCTTGCTGAAAGACATCCCTATTTTTACGCTAATATGAAGACTAAACCACAAAAATGCGAGGGTATAACAGTCCAAAAACTTGATCTCGCCACAGTGGATAACATGCCAGCCAAGCAACGGAACAAACACCGTCACATTGCAGTTAAATTCGTTATTAATCGTGCGGTAACCCACGAAATAGTACGACACCGCCCCTGCTCATTTCTACAAGAAAGCCAACGTTACTGCCGCTATTCGGATAATAAATTTGGCGGTGAAATTACCTTTATAAAACCATTATTCTTTAATGAAGACAGTGAAGAATACAAGATATGGGAACAGGCCATGTTGGAAACCGAAAAACTCTATTTTCAGCTTCTCACGACTTCAAGCCCCCAGGCTGCCCGTACCGTTTTGCCCAACTCTTGTAAAACCGAACTGATAGTGTACGCTAACTTTACCGAGTGGCAACACATATTCAATCTACGTACCACAACAGCCGCAGAGCCGTCCATGCGGGAAGTAATGATCCCTCTCCATGAGGAGCTCATCAGCCGCTACCCGGATTGTTTTTCATAACAATTGAATACCAACAATATTGAGACCAATTTATTTTTTTCGAGTTCCTATTATTTAATCTAATTGAAATTTAAATGGAATTAAGATTTATTGCCTTTCATTGAAAGGCTCTTTTAATTTGACACAACAAAGGACAAGAAGATAGACTAACACTTAATTCAATTTTAGCCCTACAGCTGCAGAAGCTGGACACAAAAAAACGAACATGGTTTAAAGTAATTTACCCCATGAATTATTGTATAGATATTTATTTATGGCTTCTTAACAAAATATTGTTTGGAATATGCCAACACCGACTATACTTATCATACATCCCCCTTTAGGATACTATTTATTTTCCAACTATGACATCTATTCTTATCATAGACGATGAATTAAGCATGCGTGAATTTCTCAAGATTTTACTTGAGAAAGAAGGCTTTAAGGTCAGCGTTGCCCCCGACGGTGATAGCGCATTTGAGCTAGCCAAAGAAAACAAATACGACCTCGCTATATCCGATATTCGCATGCCCGGCATGAACGGGTTGGACCTGCTCGCCAAACTCAAGGCCTTACAACCTTCCCTTCCCGTCATAATGATGACTGCCTTTGCTTCTCCTGAAGATGCTGTCACTGCCATGAAAAACGGCGCTTTTGACTACATAACCAAACCTTTTAATGTTGGTGAAATCAAAAAAGTTATCAACGCTGCCACCTCAAAAAAAGTTTTAGTAGAAGACATCAGCCTCTCCGAAATGTTTCCTAATATCATAGGAAAAAGTCCCGAGATGCTAAAACTTTTCGATCTTATCCGTCGTATTGCGCCAACCCCGGCAAGCGTACTAATTTATGGCAAATCAGGGACAGGTAAAGAATTAGTAGCTCAAGCTATCCACAATCATAGCAGAGTCGCGGATAAACCATTTGTTCCAATAACCTGTAGTGCTATCCCGGAGAGCCTACTAGAAAGTGAACTCTTCGGCCACGTTAAAGGTTCATTCACCGGGGCCATTGCCGACAAGCCCGGCCTATTTCAAATGGCTGATGGAGGTACGGCCTTTTTGGACGAAATCGGCGAACTCACCCCCATCATCCAAACAAAGTTACTCCGAGTATTACAAGAAAGAGAGATCATGCCGGTTGGTGCTACCCGCACCAAGCAAGTAAACGTTCGAATCATTACCGCAACCAACCGCAATTTAGAAGAAGAAATCATGGAGGGACGCTTTCGAGAAGATCTCTATTATCGGTTGGCAGTAGTGCCCATCCGTATGCCTTCGCTAAAAGAACGTAAAGGAGATGTTCCTCTTCTAGTTAATCATTTCCTACAAAAATACTCCCGTGTTCTTGGTAAGGAAGTTCAAGACATGTCATCATACGGCATGGAAGTTTTGATGAATTACGATTTTCCCGGTAATGTTCGAGAACTTGAAAATATTATAGAGCGTGGCGTTGCCCTTGAATCATCTAATATCATTTTACCGGAAAGTCTTATCCTTTCAAGCCATTCCAAAGGTAAAGTCCAAAACACTCCATCTTCCGAAACACCGTTATTTATTGCCGCCAGTGATGAGGAAGAACTTTTCCAGAGAGGAATGGAGGATATAATGGTTGATCTTGAAAAAAAGATGATAATACATGCCCTTAAAAAAGTAGATAATTCAAAAATGAAAGCAGCTGACCTCCTCAAGATCAGTTTTCGATCATTGCGCTATAAAACCAAAAAATATGAAATTGACTAACGAAACCCTAAGTGACAACACCTTAATTACCACTTGTTATTTTCTACAACCTCAATAAATAATAACAACTAGGCACCCGGCTTACTCAAGCAGAGCTGTTATTTCTGATCCATAACTGCTCAACATTGGTGCATACAAGTACAAGCCGAGGGGCGTGCTAAATCTAATCCTATGCGAATCCGGCTAGATATTTTCGCAGTATTAACAATACTGAGCAGTTACCACCAATGATTTTATCAACGGAGTCCCCATGGACATTTTCGCCATTAAAAAATATATAATTCCGGTCACAGATTCGGATGATCAGCTTCGTCGTCATATCCTATGGCTTCTTTTTATTCGAGTTGTCCTATTTACTCTTCTCCCAGGTATCTCGGCAGTATTACAAAGCAAAGGACAAAATGTCCTCCTTCCACCCACTCGCATCGTTTTAGCATTTATTTCACTTGTCTACCTCTACAGCATAGGATCAGCCATCGCCCTGCAAGCTTCAACTATTCGGCTTCGGCGCTTCGGACTCATCCAGTTGCTTTCCGATGTCTTTTTTACAACCCTCTTAGTATACGGCACCGGATGTAGTCAATCAATTTTTACCCCGGTCTTCAATCTACCCATCATAGCTGGCGGACTTATTCTCTATAAAATAGGCGGCCTCATCCCAGC
>JAOTSI010000337.1 GCA_029865005.1 Desulfobulbaceae bacterium | reverse complement strand
TCGCTGCTACCTCGATTATCGGGACTATTATTCCACAAAATGAATCTTCGCATTTCTATATCGGTAAGTATGGTAAAGGTGCTGCTGATTTCATGAATATGCTTGATATTCCCGATATGTATACTTCGTGGTGGTTTCTTGCACTGCTCGGGGCATTCTGTATTAACCTTCTTGTTTGTAGTCTGGATCGTATTCCCACCGTATGGAAAATAGTTAAGCGTGATAACCTGGCAACCGCACTTGCAAGATTGGGTAAATCCGGACCAAAGGCTGAATTTACTGTGGGCGGAGATGTAAAAGAATCAGCCGACAAGGTTGCTAATAGCCTGCAGGGGATGGGGTGGGGTATGGGTCGCCGAGATAGAGATGGCGGTCTTCTGCTATTTTCTCAAAAGGGTGCTTGGACTAGGTTTGGTGTTTATATAGTTCATTTATCTATTCTGGTAATTATGTTGGGAGCTGTTATCGGGTCCCCCATGATTGGTAAAAATATCTTTAAAACCAATGATTTTGCCTTTAAAGGCAATATAATGCTTCCCGAATTTATGACGGCGGACGAATTGTATTCATTTGCCGCAGGAGAATCAATTTCTCTCGGATTTACTGTACGTTGTGATTTTTTCGATATCGAATTTTATGATAACGGCATGGTAAAGGATTATCTATCACACTTAGCTATAGTAGAAAATGGTCAGGATGTGGTGAATGTGCAGATTGAAGTTAATCAACCGCTCACTTATAAAGGAGTTACCTTTTATCAATCCAGCTATCGTCCATTGGATGATTTTGTTGTGGATCTTGAGAATCCGGCTGGGGTAGAGCAAACCTTTGTGTCTCGGGCTGAAAAGCAAATACACTGGAAAGACGGCGGCGCTTCATTTGGTATTATTAATATGAAAATGTGGGGCGAAACTGTTTCAGAGATTAAGGTCTGGTTTACTGATAATCAGGGGAAGGCGTCCACTTTTTGGATTGAATTGGGTCGAGAAGCGGTGGTTAAAAGGCCATCCGGTAATTTCGTTTTTAAGGCCAAACAACGCTATGCCACCGGGCTTCAAGTTGTAAAGGACCCAGGGGTCTGGTATGTTTATACGGGCTGCGGTCTTATGTTGATCGGCTTGTTTGTCGCCTTTTTTATGTCACATCGTAAAATCTGGGCCTATGTGCGGGAAGAAGATGATGGGCGTATCACCGTTCTTCTGACCGGTAACGCTAATAAAAATAAATTGGGATTTGAAAAGACTTTTGACGCATTAGCTGATGAATTGCGCAAATTAAGTTGAGAGGCTTCTCTCCTTTAACCATAACTCTCTTTTTACGGACGCGGACCTAATGGATAGCTCGACTCTTCTCGGTATCACCACACTAGCGTATTTGTTCTCGGCGGTTTTTTATATTGCCCTGCTCGTTTACAAAAATAAAACCCTGGGTACAGTTGCCCTCATTGTAACCATAGCCGGTATTTTGGCTCAAACAGGGGGCATTGGTATGCGCTGGTTTGAGTCTTATGAACTTAATCATGGTCATGCTCCATTGACTAATATGTACGAATCACTGGTCTTCTTTGCCTGGTGTGTCATGGTTATCTATGTGTTCATCGAATTTAAATTTAAGAATAAAATTCTTGGTGCCTTTGTCACCCCTTTAGGGACGGTGGCAATGGCCTATGCTACTTTTATGCTGGATGCCGATATCCGGCCCTTAATGCCTGCCTTGCAGTCTAACTGGTTAATCGCGCACGTTGTGACCTGTTTTATAGGGTATGCGGCATTTGCTGCTGCCGCTGGCTTCGGGATTATGTATTTAATCCGTAAGAGTTCTGAAAAAAACGGGCCATCTACCAGTTCCTTGCCTGCTTTATCGGTAATTGATGATCTTAATCATAAAACCTTGCTCTTCGGATTTTTATGGCTCTCTGCTGGAATCATTACTGGCGCGGTATGGGCTAATGAAGCCTGGGGCACTTATTGGCAATGGGATCCCAAGGAAACTTGGTCTATAATTACCTGGTTTATTTATGCTTGTACTTTGCATGCCCGTTTTACTAGGGGATGGGGTGGTAACCGGATTGCCTGGCTTGCTATATTGGGATTTTTAGCTGTATTTTTTACCTATTTTGGGGTCAATTTATGGCTCTCAGGTTTACACAGTTACGGCGGAAGTTGAGGTACTGAGCAAGTTTTGTGTTTTTAATTCCCCTGGCACCCTGGTTGACAAGATTGTTCAAATAGAGTATTCTGAGCAGTTCTACTATTTGTTTTATGGCTTATTTTCGATGGTAAATGAACTTTAAGTTTAGAGATATTTTCTCATTTTCCTTTCCTTGTTTCACATTTTTTAATGTGGAGAAGGAGACAAACATTTTCTCCAGACTGGTGGTTGTATGGATAAAGCAAAACTTGATATGAATCCGGCCTTTGCTCCCGAGGTTGTTGAGCAACCCGGTGGTGAGCATTTGAACAGTTGCTTCTCGTGCGGAGCATGTAGTGGTATCTGTCCGGTCAGTCAGGCTATTCCAGATTTCGATCCAAGAAAAATAATCCATATGGTTCGGTTGGGCATGGAGGAGCGTTTGCTTTCCTCTGATTTGCTTTGGTATTGTTCAGGATGTAAAAGCTGCGTCTTTGTTTGTCCTCAGGATGTCAAATTTGCCGAAATCATGGGTTGTTTGGCCAAGCTGGCCTTGAAAAAAGGTTATGTGACCAAGGAACAATTGGTGGAAAAAGGTAAGGCTGCCGAGGTACAACGTGATCTTTGCGTCTCTTGCTTGACCTGTGTGCGGGTATGTCCTTGGGAAATTCCTAAGATTGATCAAGGTGGTTTTGCGGCCATTGATGTTGAGGGTTGCAAGGCATGCGGTATCTGTGTCACTGAATGCCCGGCTAAGGCGATTACCTTGAATCAAGCCGAGGATGAAAAGCTTATAGCCGCGTGTGGTGCCTGAGAAAAAGGGCGGAATATGGTCAAACTTTAACGCCAAGATGAATGGAAATAATCATGAACTTTACTCCAGATATTCGACTATTTAGTTGTCATTACACCTGTCAACAAACCAGTGCAATGGATGATAACGGTCTTCAGCATCTCGATTTTCCTAAAAATATAAGTATAAATCGTGTTGTCTGTACCGGCAAGATTGAAATAACTACCCTGCTTCAAGCCTTTGAAGATGGTGCTGATGGTGTGTACGTGGTTGGTTGTCCAATGAACACATGTCACAATGTTAAAGGCAGTCAAAGAGCAGCTAAGCGGGTGGAAACGGTACGCAGTGCTCTGTCTGAGTTGGCGGTAGAACCGGATCGTATAAAGATGTACCATACCCCTAGAGGGTTGCACCATGAGTTTATCGAAGCTGCTCATGAGATGAATGATACCATTACCGAATTGGGTCCCACCCCTTTCTAGTGAATTTGGGGACTGCGGTTATTTTTTAGTTTTATAAATTTTTTGAGATATAGGAGTTAGCAATGATCGTTGCCGAACGGAAGCCTTTGGCTGAAATCATCGACATGGTCAAGGATCACAAAAAGATTCTCGTCCTGGCATGCAGAGGGTGTGTTACCGTTTGTTCCGCAGGCGGTGAGCGTGAGGCTGACATACTTGCCTCCTTGATCAGACTTGGCCTTAAAAAAGAGGGAAAACAGGCCGAAGTGGCCACTGGTTCCCTGGTTAGGCAGTGTGATAAGGAATATATCGATGGTATAGATCAATGGAAAGGGCAATATGACGCCATTGTCTCTACTGCTTGTGGGGTTGGAGTCAATTTTATCGCCAATCTGCGTGATGGAGATCATGTGTATCCAGCTCTTAATACTACCTTCTTCGGAGGATCAGCCGAGCAAGGTGTATGGCGTGAGCAATGCGCGGGCTGCGGTAACTGTGTATTACATCTCACAGGTGGACTTTGTCCAGTTGCTCGTTGTGCTAAAAGCCTTTTTAACGGGCCTTGTGGTGGTTCAGTTAAAGGTAGCTGCGAAATTAATTCCGATGTGCCTTGTGTTTGGCAAAATATTTATGATCGGATGGGAACATTGGATAGGCAAAAAGAGCTCTCTGTATCCCAACCTATTCGTGACTGGTCGGTTGGAGGTCACGGAGGACCTCGTAAACAGGTGCGAGATGATCTGACCGTTTAATTTCTGATATTCTTCAAAACCGTCGCCTGTGGCGACGGTTTTGTTTTTTGCTTCCACTTTTTTCCCTCTTTATGGGGAATGATAATGATGGAAATATCTCTTCACGAAGCTCGTCGACGTATACGTTCCATTACAAAAGCGCTTCCTGCGCAAACCCTTTCCTTGTCCCAAGCCCTTTCTTGCTGCCTGGTTGAAGATATTTCCCTTGTTCATGGGAAACCAGCTTTTGATCAATCCACCAGAGATGGTTTTGCTTTGGCAGCTCCAGAAAACAATTCCCACGAAATTCATCCAAATAAAGAATTTACCTATTCCATTGTCGGTGAAATAGCTGCTGGAGATGTAGGTCAATCTTCTCTACAACCGGGTACTGCTTATCGGATCATGACTGGAGCAAAGCCGCCCAGCGGGGTGAGTCATGTCATCCCTTTCGAATTGGTACGAGAGGAAAGTGGCCAGGTTTTTGTGCCAGCTACCATGATAGGCGATAACTCCTATATTCGAAGAGAGGGATGCGAATTCAAATCAGGCGAACTTGTAGTGTCAAAGGGTGTTCCTTTGGAGCCTGGTTCTCTCATGGCACTTGCTGCAGACGGGGTGGAGCAGGTAAATGTTCATCGCCGGCCTTTGGTGTTGGTGGTGTGTACTGGAACTGAGCTTGTTAGGCCTGGACTTTCGCCCGGCTCAGTGGAAAAAGTTTCGAGTAATGGGGTGCTGCTCGCTTCTTTATTATCACAAAGCGGTGTTGATTGTCGTACGGTTGATCCGGTTAGTGATGATATTGAAGAGCTGAGAAATGTTCTTCGTGAGTTGGAGAAAACAGGTCCCGATATGATTATCACCACTGGCGGTATGGGACCGGGGAAATATGATAATCTGGAAAGAGTATTTTTATCACTGGATGGGGTGGTGCACTATAATCGTTTACGAATGCGACCTGGCAAGGCCACCATGTTCGGTTCCTTAT
>JAOTSI010000052.1 GCA_029865005.1 Desulfobulbaceae bacterium | reverse complement strand
AAATGGAAGTGGATAGGGCACTGGTGGCCCTCCCGGACTTCAAATCCGGTGTGTCGGGTGAACAATCCGACGGGTGGGTTCGATTCCCATGCACTTCCGCCAATCCCCCTAACCTTAATCATACTTTTTCCACGTCCTTTCCATCCTCCGTTGTCAAAAGAGGAAAATTCATTTTCTCTCGTAATTCGATATAACCAGCCGCAACCTTGCGAGCAATATTTCGTATCCTCCCTATATAACGGGTTCTCTCGGCAACACTAATCGCTTTTCTTGCATCCAAAAGGTTAAAAGTATGGGAGCACTTCAAACAATAATCATAGGCCGGTAACACCAGATTATCTTCAAGCAAAGAAAAAGCCTCATTCTCATAGTTGTTAAAAGCAGTTGTCAAGTCAGCAACCGGTGCTTTTTCAAAATTAAAAGTTGAAAATTCTACCTCAGCCCGATGAAAAATCTCACCATAGGAAATATTTCCGTTCCATGATATATTGTAAACGGAATCTACCTCCTGCAGATACATGGCTATTCGCTCCAGCCCGTAAGTAATCTCAACAGTAATCGGCTTGAGCTCCTGGGAGCCCGCATGTTGAAAATAGGTGAACTGGGTAATCTCCATACCATCAAGCCACACTTCCCAACCTAGTCCACTGGCACCAAGAGTAGGTGACTCCCAATCATCTTCTACAAAACGAATATCATGTTCCAACAGATCAAGACCAAACCTCCTCAAGCTTTCCAAATACAACTCCTGCACATTTGCAGGAGAAGGCTTGAGCACAACCTGATATTGATAATAATGCTGTAACCTATTAGGATTTTCACCATACCGTCCGTCAGCCGGACGCCTAGAAGGTTGAACATATGACGCTTTCCACGGTTCAGGCCCGAGTGCCCGCAACAGGGTTGCTGGATGAAAAGTACCAGCTCCGACCTCCATATCATAGGGCTGAAGTACCGCACAACCAACTGTTGCCCAATAATTATTTAAGGTCGCAATAATATCTTGAAAATACATAACGGAAATATCCTTTCCCATCTTGATTGTTTGCAAATCTAAGCTACAATAAAGCCACCATGTTACCATAGGAGCTATGAGCGGTAAATATTTTTGTCACTCTCATTGAGGGCCTATTTTCAAAGCCTTTTAATAATCGGCTATCATCGCCCCTTACAAGACACCCGGCAAAAATAATTATATTTATACCGATATCAGTCTTTACCGGCATCGGATTTCAGTTATTTTTCGTCTCGACTAAATAATATGCATATACTCAGCACATTACACAGTTACGAATCGAATTTATAACTATAATTTAACGGAAAAACAAAATAATCATGTTTACCCTACCCCCTCAAAAAAAAATCATCTCCATCCTAACACAATCAACTACAATTGCGGTGGTCGGCCTTTCCCCTAAAAAAGATCGTCCCAGTTACAAAGTAGCATCTTACATGCTTAAGGCTGGATATGAAATAATTCCCATTAATCCAGGGCAAGATAAAATACTCGGTCGCCAATGTTACCCTGACCTACTCTCCGTTCCCAGCCCGGTAGAGGTCATAAATCTGTTTCGGCGATCTGAACATGTTTTTCCTTTCGTACGTGATTCGATTACTATCGGAGCCAAAACCATTTGGATGCAACAAGGAATATTTCATGAAGAAGCTGCAGCTTTTGCAGAACAAGCTGGCCTTACTGTAATTATGGATCGTTGCATCAAAATCGATCACAATAGTTTTATTCTCAACAAATAAACTATTAAAGAATTCACAACAAACATAGCCCAACATATCAGGCCAATTATTAACGATTATTTACTCTATGGAACCAAAAACTATTTGCATCCGAGGCGCTCGGATGCATAATTTACAAAGTATTGATCTTGATATCCCACGTAACAAGCTTGTTATCTTTACCGGAGTGTCCGGGTCGGGCAAATCATCCCTAGCATTTGATACTCTTTATGCGGAAGGTCAACGCAGGTACGTGGAATCACTCTCTACCTATGCCCGACAATTTCTAGGTCAAATGGATAAACCTGATGTTGATATACTAGAAGGCCTTTCTCCGGCCGTATCCATTGAACAAAAAACCACTGGCAACAATCCTCGCTCCACAGTTGGTACCATTACAGAAATTTATGACTATCTTCGCTTACTTTTTGCCAAAGCCGGTAGTCCCCATTGTCCAAAGTGTGAACGTCCAATACAATCACAAAGCCCAGAAGAAATTGTTAATTCATTGCTTTCTCAACCTGTTGGTGAAAAAGTAATCCTTCTGGCTCCCCTGATTACAGCACGCAAGGGTAATCACGAAACCCTTTTATCTAAACTTCGCAAAGACGGTTTTGTTCGAGTACGACTGAACGGTGACATATTATCGCTGCAAGATAATATCCAATTAAACCCTAAAAAAATTCATACCATTGAAGCCGTTGTAGACCGTTTAGTAATTAAACCATCAATCCGTAGACGACTAGAGCAATCCGTAGCCACCACTCTCAACCTTACGAAATCAACCTTACTTGCTTACTTCCCTAAAGATGGAAAAGATATACTATACAGCGAGCATACCGCATGCTTGCAATGCGGTATCAGCCTACCGGAATTATCCACCCAACTTTTTTCCTTTAACAATCCCCAAGGTGCCTGTACTGCCTGCGGAGGACTTGGACTCCAACGCGTCATCGACCCCACCCTAATAATCCCTGACCCTTCGCTTAGCATTGATAACGGTGCCATTGCTCCATGGAACCGTCGAAAACTAAGTTCCTATGCCAGTCAATGGGCTCATTCTCTAGCCAAATATTATAATTTTTCGCTTAAAACCCCTTTTTCTGATCTAAGCCCTGCCGTCCAGGCAATTATTATGAATGGAAGTGGTGAAGAAAAAATTAATTTTTACAAACGAATAGATTCCACATCCTATACTAGAACAATATTTGAGGGTATCATTCCGAGATTAATGAGACTGTTTAAAGAAACCAGTTCAAAAACAGTTAGAGAAGAGACGGCCAAATTCATGCGGGCACAGCCATGTTCAGCATGCTGCGGATCCCGACTCAACCCGAATGCTTTATCAGTTAAAATAGACAGGATGTCTATCTATAAGCTCAGTACCCTTTCAATTGATCAATTATATACTCATTTATCTAAAATAAATTTTCTTCCTAACATTACTCCCATCACCACACCAATTATAAAAGAGGTGACCGATCGCCTCTCTTTTCTACAGCAAGTAGGCTTAGGATATATTTCCCTTGATCGAAAAGCAGGTACCCTTTCAGGTGGGGAGGCTCAACGAATTCGCCTAGCATCCCAAATCGGTTCTCGACTCGCTGGCGTAATGTATGTACTAGATGAACCAAGCATAGGCCTTCATCAGCGAGACAATATTAACCTTATAAAAACATTAGAAAGTTTACGTGAACTTGGCAACACGGTCATAGTAGTAGAACATGACACTGACACAATTCTCGCAGCAGACCACATCGTCGACATAGGCCCCGGTGCCGGAAAAAATGGTGGTATTCTACTCTATTCTGGACCAGTCCCTGGCTTACTTGATCATGAAAATTCATTAACAGGACGCTACCTTACAGGTAGATTAAAAATACCTGTCCCTCTAACAAGAAGAACTGTAGATTTAACGCCCGAAAAATCTATCACTTTTTCCAAATGTAACAAAAATAACCTTAAAAATATCAAAGTAACATTTCCCCTCTCAGTGATGACTTGTGTAACCGGTGTCTCAGGTTCCGGGAAAAGTTCCCTGGTTATGGAGACACTTTTTAAAGAAACACAAGAAATATTAACCCAGGGGCATAGAAAACAGTATTTACCTCCAACGATCTCTGGCCTTGAACATATCGATAAAATTATTGTTATCGATCAAAACCCAATTGGCCGTACCCCGCGCTCTAACCCTGCAACATACACGGGAATTCTTACTCCAATACGGGAATTATTTTCACGATTACCCGAATCTCGTGCGCGTGGATATAAACCATCTCACTTTAGCTTCAATGTTAAGGGTGGACGTTGTGACTCTTGCGAAGGAGATGGCCTTATCAAAATCGCCATGCATTTTTTACCTGACGTTTATGTTACCTGTGACGCTTGCAAAGCAAAAAGATACAACTCCGAGACATTGGAAATAGAATATAAGGGAAAGACAATAGCAGATATTTTGGACATGACCGTTGAAGAGGCATTGCGCATATTTGATAACATCCCAGTTCTTAAAAAAAAGCTAGGAACTCTTCATGATGTAGGCCTTGGTTATATTACCCTTGGTCAATCTTCGATTACCTTATCGGGAGGCGAGGCGCAAAGAATCAAGCTTGCAAAGGAACTTAGCAAAAGATCAACAGGCCGTACACTTTACATTTTAGACGAACCTACAACAGGGCTTCATCCAGCAGATATTCAATATCTCATGGGTATATTGAATCGACTGGTTGACGGCTCCAATACCGTGATTATAATAGAACATAACCTTGATGTTATCAAATGTGCTGATTATATAATTGATATCGGTCCAGAAGGAGGAGAGGAGGGCGGAGAAATTGTTTGTTGCGGTACCCCTGAGCAAATTGCGTTAATAACCAATTCTCATACAGCCAAATTTCTTAAACAATATCTCTAAAAATTTACAAATTAGAACCTCCACAAAAATAAATTGAGCAAAAGTTGAACCTAGGCTTACAAGACCAGGATTTCTTCACACTCAATACACTGAATATAAAGGCATAACAGATTAATTTAAAGGTTGCCGTAAAACAGCAGACAGCTAAGCAACAATCTAAGATTGTTTGAATTTAATACTATAAAAATTCTTAGAGCCTCAGAATATTATATCTTTCCCAAAGTTGAGCATAATTTTTAGTCGGCTTCATTATCATGGCAACAGGCACCTAGTATTACGTTGCTAATGTTGCCTTGACAAAGAAGCCGACTTAAAATACAAGCAGGTAAGAGATAGACTCAGGGATGGGATAATTTTATTTCCGCAGCTTTAAGACTTAACCAATGCACCTAATGGAAAATTAATCATACTATTTTTCCCTTTATCCCCCACAAACTACAAACAAAAGGATTTGAAGATGACTGAACAACAGCAAGATGAGTCCAACATGCCTACTTTTAGAATGCAAAAGATGTACATTAAAGATCTCTCATTTGAGAGCCCAAATGCACCTAAAATATTCCTCACCCAACATCAAGAACCCAAAGTTGATTTTAACCTTCAACTACATACTAAAAATCTTGATGAACAACATTGGGAAGTTACCATAGCAATAACTGCAAAAATAATAGCTAGCGGTGAAGAAGAAACGGTATTATTTATTGCGGAGTTGGAACATGCTGCTATTTTTCTTCTGAACAATATCCCTAAAGAACATTTGGAAAGAGTATTAGCTGTTGACTGCCCGTTAATGCTTTTCCCCTATACTCGTCAGGTAGTCAGCCAAATTTCAGTTGATGGTGGTTTTGTACCCTTCTTAATGGAGCCCATCAACTTTATAGCTCTCTACGAGAATGCCCAGAAACAAAAAGAAAATAAACAATAAATTTCGAGGTAAAATCACAATTAGAAAAGCGTAGTAGGCCTTTCTCTGATTTGAACATACCCCACAAAAAATGGACAAAAAAAAGCCGCCGGTTAAACCGACGGCTTTTTTTATTTATCCTGTAACACTCTACAGTTGTGTCGCAAAGTCATTAATCAGAGTTGATACAGCTTTCTCTGTTGCGGCTTGAAAAAGATCATCATATTGATAGTCTGCGAGAACAGTCTCAGGCGAGACACGAACATCAATACGATTGGTCCAAACCACATCTCCACTAAAGGAATCCTGAACCCATATTCTAAGTTGAACAACCGCTTGAGGAATATCTCCACCTTTGTTGGCCAAATGTCCAAGCCCAGCGCCAAGTCCGGTCCATAAAATAGCGTTACCATCTGATACTCCAAGAATATCATTTTCCGCTCTAGTAGTTCCGTAAAGATTACCTAACCCTCCGCCAATTACAATATCATCCCAATTATCGTACTTGCTAGAACTTGCTTGACCAAAGGTTATCTGACTAGTAGTACCAAAAAGAAATGGGAGAATACCTCTTTTCCAGGGTGCCCATGTACCTTCCTGACGGGAATTATACTGCGTAATCCTACCTCGTAAAATGTAATCGGCACTGAAATATCGTCCAATTTTTATGAGTTCAGATTTAGCAAGTCCATGGGTTCCGGGAGCGCCAAGCACCGGCCTATTAGTATTATTCTTTGCCAGAGCAATCTCACGACCTAGCTCCTCTCTCATTTCAGGAGACCATTGGGAAGTTCTAAGCTCGTTTTCTAAAGAAGAAGTGCTACTTTGAGTATACGACTCAATACTAATAACATTCTGTTTAGCGAGATACTGAAATACATCTTCAAGAACGGGCATTTTGAAATTGTGTGATACCAGTTCATCAACAAGATTTTCATTAATAAACATTTGTCTACGAAATGCCGTATCAAGATCATCAGCAAAAGAATAATCTGCAAAAGGCATTATGACGAGCGTTTTACCTTCTCCAACGGAACTTTTACTCCCTTCTCCTTGCATTTTGAGAGATTCCTTGACCGTTTGTCCGCAACCGCCGAGAAGAATAGCCAGTAATCCTACGATCAGATAACGGCATAATTTCATAATACATCTCCTATTCATACAATATGATTTTAAAAAGTCCATAGAAGTCTTGAATTAAATAATATTAGCAAAATATAATGATCTTAATTAACACTATGATCTAAGGTTACAATTCTAGGGGTAAGAAGAATGACCAGCTCTCTTTTATTGATCTTTTTTTCCTCAACCCCAAAAAGATACTTTAGAAGTGGAATCTTACCAAGTATTGGTGCCATTCTAGATGAATTATCATTTATGGAATCAATCAAACCACCTATAATCAAAACTTCTCCATTCTTAACTTGGACCATGGTTGACATCTCTCTGACTCCAATCTCGGGCACCCCGACTTTCAAGCCGCTACCAAACTCTTCGTACATGACGGAATCACCAATAATATCAGTGGTAATCGGTGTTAAGTGTAATATTGCACTTTTATCACTGGTAATGGATGCCACAACACCAAGGGCGATTCCCTCAACTATACTATCTGTTGTAGCAGTATAACTTACCAACCCAGTATCAGGATTATATTCCGATTTAATCTCACTTATATAAGAAATATCTTTGCCCACACTAAGAAGTGCTGGTTGTCCATTTAGCACCGTAATTTTAGGATTGGATAACACTCGTGTTTGACCTTGTTCCTCAAGGGCACTAATCATAGCCGTAAGAACATCCGCCGTCATAGCAACACTGGAGACGAATTGAGTAGGAGATGATTGACCGGGCAGTGCTTCAATCCATGGATAGACTTGCCCTCCTGAACCTAATTCTAATCTTGCTCCAAGACTGAAATCCTTTAAGACTTGCGACCAATCAATTCCTATTTTAGAACTATCAGAAAGAAATACTTCTATTATTTTCGCTTCGATGATGACCTGACGATATAACTCCTCTGAAAGAGTGGTGATATACTCCTCTACCTTTTCCAACAACGGCCTGGGTGCGGTTACAGTAATAAGACCAACGCTTTTATCTATTATATAGTAAGGTTGACCTGATGCAACTCTTCTAGTGGCTTGAACGGTAGCACCTCCACCAGTATCTCCACCGGCATCCGGAGCTGTTGAACCCGTACCTTCCTGGACAGTGACTGTGCTCCATGCATTTACCAAGGTACTTAAATTTGCTTCAATACTAGCCCAAAAATCAAACTGATTATCAGCACTGGTAATTTTTACAGTTCCCTCACTTCCTGTAGTGGATTGACTTTGAGCCAAAAAGTTTCCACCGACACTCGAAGTGTAACTACCTTTAATACTAGGTATTTTCACATGAAACTGCCGCGTTTCCTTATATTTGACAACAATAGTCTTATCCACTATCTCATGAAAGTAATCGACTTGGCGGAGAAGGTTGTCTATGGCTTCAAAATAATTATCATCTGCATTTATATTTACATCAACCAAAACATTTTGATCGACATCGCTAGCCCAACTAACATTCATATCCTTTAGATTAGCAAGCCTTTTCAAAATATCCCACAGAGGCTGGGGACCTTTAGTAGATGATATATTTGCTCCTACTTTTATAGCATAGCGTTTCTTAGTTTGACTCAAAGAGTCATCACTTCCTTCAGCAAAATAATTTGGTTGCTGGTAACGTACAGGCAATTGCTGAATAGAATTTGATTTAGACTCTGACGCTGCTGCAGCCTGATCGAGTGAAAAGCCTTCATTTCCTAATGAAGTATCACCCGCAGACTCATCAGCCATGCTTTCCATGGTTATGGGTTCGTCTTGTGAAACATCCATGGCAGGATCATGCTTTTTTCGGCCACACCCCCCAAGGTTAAAACATACCAAGATTATAAGACATAATTTTAAATTAAATATAGTACGATGCATATAAGTTCCCCTGTTTAAATACTAAAGCAGTTTGAACTGATTATTCAGATAATAAAGTTATTTAGCGGCAACACGGCTGTTAATGTATTTTCTTAGGTCCATGGGTAAATGAAAACCAGCCAATAAAATAGTGGTATATTTCCCCGTAGCCTCATCATATTTACCTTGCTTATCTAGTAGTCGCGCCTCAGCCAACATCGAGTCCAAATTGTTCCCATACAAGGTGTTATGCTTTTCAAGAAGCTTCAACGCTGCGTCGTAAAGTTCTCGTTGTTCAGCAAAAACAGCATAACTGAGTAAGGCTTCTTTGGAAGGTTTAACACCACTTACAGATTGATCAAAATAAATTTTTGCCTCATCAAACCTAAGCATATTTGCTAAAGATATTCCTGCATTAAGAGCAGCCTTACTGCTATCAGGTTCTATTTCAAGTGCTTTTTTAGCATAAAAAGTTGCATTAGCATTTTGACGTAAATGTACGAGATATAGCGATGAAATCAAATTTGCTAGTTCTGAATTATCGGGCCAAAGAATAAATGCTTTTTTGTATTGTTCTATTGCATCCTCGTATTCATCCTTTTTGGCAAAATCTGCGGCAAGACTAATAAGTTTCTTAGCCTCAATAACTTCAGGAGGAAGATTAAGTTGCTTTTGGATGACGATGGAATCCTTACCTGCTAGTTCAGGATCAGCCTCAAAGCTTAAATTGTCTTCAACACTTTCCGGCCAAGTAAATTTTTTCTTTTTAGGAAGAATGACTATAGTGTTAAACCGTTCCTCCTTCGAAAGCCCCTTGATATTAAGAATCAAATCCAGTGCGAAATCCCACGGAACATCTTTTAAGTTAAGAGTCAGAGTGCCGCTTACAGCCTGGTCTATTATCAAGTTTTTCTTACTTATTGTCCTCAGCAAACGGAAAACGTTATGGATATCTATTTTATAAAAATCAACAGTAATGCGTTCCTTATTATAACCAGCGAAACCAAAACTATCTTCCATCTTTTTTATCGCAGCATTTTTAACATCAGCAGATGCCACCAACGCTTCATTACCTGATGGTTTATCAAGGGAAAACTTTTCAAGATCCGTATCAGGTAGCTGTTTTTCTAATATGTTATCATTAACTTTGCGATTAATAGTTTGCCCTATTCCATCCAGATCAGTTCCTTCTGTAACAATAAGGCTGATACGATCACCAAGATCTTTTATATCATAATCAAACAGTCCTTCACCACTGGAATCAAAGACAATTCTTGTTCCACCATCCCTTTTCGAAACCCTTACCCTACTTACGGATGAGTCTACCTCCTGTTCTTTTAACAGCTCACTGCAACCAACATTATCAAAATCAAAATATAGTCTGGCAGGACCAGCTTCACTTTTTTCCAATGCGTTATAACTATATTTCGGAAAATCACCATTTGCTATTATGATAAACTCCGTTTGAGAAAGAGAGGGCTTAATCTGAATTTCAGTCAACGCTGTAGCAGTAGAAGCTCCTTCCTTATTGGGAATATCCGATGCATTAATCGCCGGAATTTGATCACTTTGGACAACCAACTCCGAACCTGCTGGGTCAGAAATCGAATCATCTGGCATCTCCATTAAAATAACTATATCAGAGCCATCAGCATAAGTATTGTACTTAACAGGACTTTCTAGCTCAAACTCAAAATGCATACCAGGCGAACCATCTGCTTCCATTGGCTTAGCGACGTAATCTATCGGAATCCCCTCTTGCGAATTATATCTAAAAGATGGTTCCAATATAGAGTTAGTAATGTCGATTACGATACGATACGGGTTCTGAAGTTCAAAAGGATTATAGATCGGCTCTGCATTCCCTTTGATTCGAATTTCAAGAGTATTATTTACTGCCTGAACATCGATCTCCTGTATCTTATAAATAGAATCTGTATCTGCTCCGGCACTCGCCAGAGGGAAACTTGCAAAAACGATAAGTAATGCTAGGAGATTATATTTAGCGTAGCGAACTATCACACTGTAAAATCTCTTTTCGATAAAGGAAAAGCGTATCATGTTTTACTTGTCTCCCTCTTTTTTTAAGCGCATGGTTATCATCTTGATTATTTCTTTGCCGGAACGGGTTTTTGATATTTCTTTTATTAGAACCTGATCCTTGGATATCATAGTGACGACACCTCTAAGACCTACTTTTATGCCTTGATTCAATACATACCCTACACCTGTTACATCCTGAACCATAGCCAATCTATTACTATCACTAATTAATGTGGCTACAAGGGACAGTTGACCAGGCTCCATGGATCTTAATCCGGTTTTTGGCTTTTCAACATCTATTATTTCATCCACCACTGGCACTTGGGGTTGAGGCTTACTGGAAAATAATGGCTGAAATGGATCCGAACGCCCTTCCATTTGATACTCAAAATTATCATGTGACAATTTCTCTAGAATAGATGTCGTTTCCAATAATTCTTCAGCACTAACGATTTCGGAACGAATTACTAATGCCGACAAAGCCAGGAAAACCACGCCAACTTTTATAATATTTTTATCCTTCATTACCTGGTAATTCCAATAAAATTTCCATCAATCCAGCCTCACCAATATTTAAAA
This sequence comes from Desulfobulbaceae bacterium, assembly GCA_029865005.1. GTDB lineage: Bacteria > Desulfobacterota > Desulfobulbia > Desulfobulbales > Desulfobulbaceae > JAOTSI01. Next base: position 4,099 of record JAOTSI010000052.1, on the reverse strand, counting down.
AATGTTCATTTTTTAGGGGGGGTCACTTTCTTATTGGTAAACATATAGGTTATGAGTCTACATGTGGAAGATAAAATAACTTCCCCTTCTATTTGTGACGGTGAACCAAGTTGTATGTTATTTACAGTTACAATTCTATCAAGCTTGCTCACTTGACTCAAGAAATAACCAACGTTATGATAAGGTCCTCTTATATTAATATTTACCGGTATTTCAGAATAGAAGTCTCTGGGAATCTCTCCACCTGGTTTAAAACTGACAAAATCAAGACCAGCACCTTTACCTAAATCAGAAATATTTCGGAGCAGATCAGGAATTTCTTTTTTACTAGGCAACAAGGTCGTAAGTTCATCAAATATAAGTTCTAGTTTTGCTTTTTCCGCAACATGCCGAGGCAGATCTGCTGCGACAGCCTCTGCGACTTTAATTTCTTTATCCAACTTTTTAATTTCTTTTTTAAAACCAACTATTTTTTCACTATTAGGCATATAAAACATGAAAACAAACACTAACACCGGTACCACTATCAGAACTATACCGATAACAGCTTTAATATTTCCAGGTAGTGGAATGTATTTCTCTTGTATAAATGAATCTATCTGGGCTGGTATACTCATAGTTTTCAATTATTTATTAGTTTTTGATTCGTCGTCCGTTGGAGGCGGTGACACCTTACATGCAAAAGAAAAAGATTTTAGCTTCTTACCACCCTGGGCTAAAAGTGTGGCTTGCCTCAACTCAACATTATTAACAAATGGTGACATCTTTAATGTGTCCATATAACTAGCAATTGTCCTATTATCCAGAGCCACACCACTGAGAGACAGGTTATTTCCCTGTTGACTCAACGAATTAATGTATACTCTAGAAGGAGGGGTTGCCTTGGCAACTTCATCCATCACACGAACAGTCAAATCAGCTTCTTTTCTTAATCTGGTTATAATATCTATTCTAGTTCGAAGAAGTTTTTTATCTTGCTCAATCTTTTTTATTTCCGCGATTACCTGATTGAACTCTTTCTTTTTCAATTTTAATTTAGCCACATCATCTTCCAAGCCTGAAACCACTCGTTGATGAATAACACCTGCAAAAACCAAGCATGCCAGCAAACCTAAAAAAACAACGGAAAATAAAAACACCTGCTGGCGGGCCTGAACCCTTTGCTTAATTTCCTTAACCGGAAGTAAATTTATATATACCATAATTCTTTATCAGAATGTTGCTGTTCGAATCGCAAGCCCGGCAGCAATTGCCATCTCCGGCCCAATTGATTCAACATATTTAGGATCAATTTTTTTTCCGTTAACCTTCATATTTACAAAAGGGTTAAACTTAACTACATCCAACCCCGTCTCCCTCTTAAGAAATGATGACAACCCCGGAACTTTTGCCCCTCCGCCGCTTAAAACAAGCTTCTTAAGAGAACTGTCGGCTTGATTAGCAGAGAAAAGATCTATTGCTTTCTTAATTTCAAGCACCCAATTCGTACAGGCATCGACAAATATCTCTTCAAGCTCCTCTCGCTTGTCATCAGCGGGAAGAATCCCAAGCTTTATTTGCTCTGCTTCATCAGACTCTATTCCAAAATGATCGGCTATCTGATCTGTTAATTGTTGACTTCCACCAACAATATCACGAGCCAAAACTGATACTCCATCAACGATAATATTGACGTTCATTTTACAAGCGCCGATATCAACCAGTGCAATATTGTCCTTAACTCCTCCGGCAACATCCCAGATATTTTCTAATGCAAAACCGTCAACATCAACCAGAACCGGATTCAAACCATGTTCAAGCAATAAATCCAAATAACCATCCACTACTTCTTTTTTGGCTGCAACAAGCATCACATCGGTGCGGTCTTCATCCTCAGTGGATGTTTCAAGATCCTGATAATCTAAATAGACATCTTCACGATCGAAGGGAATATACTGTTCCGCTTCCTCTTTAATATATTCATCCAACTCTTCTTCCGACATCGGATCAAGTTGAATTTTTTTTACGATTACCGAATAACCTGATATGGATATACCTACTTTTTTTTCTTTAATTTTAAGATTTTTGAAAAGAGCAGCCAACGACTCACCAACCTGTTCAGGTTCCTGAAGAACTCCGTCCTCTACCGCACCTGCCGGTATCACAGTACTTCCCAAGGCGAGTAAGGCATAGCCCGAACCACTTTTTTGCAGGTGACACAACTTGATCGCATGCGACCCAATATCAAGCCCTACGATTAACTTATCCTTTTTCGCCATAATAAATCCCTAACCGATTTAATGCTCTTACCAAGAAAAATAATATTTGATTATTCTTTTTATCATATGTCCCTATTTAGGCCATGTCCATACATTTTGTCAAGGTTAGTCAGTCTTTTTATCAAACCGATATACAATTAATAACCTTATGCCCTTTATAAAACCATAACTTACTCAGCTCTGAACACATTATTTTTCCAAATGATATTCAGCATTCCAAAAATGGAGCTTGAATTATTCCCTTATTTTTTATAGTTTCATTTGAATATACCATAACAAATATTTTTTCCACAGGGATATTTTACAGTGAACGAATCAACAGACGCTAACAAGAAATCAACATTACGTGAATACGTTGAGGCCATTATCATCGCCGTGATCCTGGCTTTATTCATCCGCACCTTTATCGTGCAAGCATTCAAAATCCCTTCCGGCTCAATGGAACCGACGCTTTTAATAGGCGATCACATTCTAGTTAACAAATTCACTTACGGAATAAAAATTCCATTTATCGACTACACGATCATTGAAATCAACAAGCCACACCAAAATGACGTTATTGTCTTTAAGTACCCGAATAACCCAAAGATTGACTACATCAAGCGTGTCGTGGCCGTGGAAGGTGACACCATAGAAATAATAAACAAAAAAATATTTATTAACGGCGAACCATTTATTGATACTCACGGATCATATTTAGACTCCACCATTCATCCCAGAAGTTTTGATCGACGTGATAATATCGAACCACTCACAGTTCCTAAGGGAAAACTTTTTGTTATGGGAGATAACCGGGATAACTCCTACGACAGCCGGTTTTGGAATTTCGTAGACTTAAAAGCAGTACGCGGCAAAGCGTTTCTTATCTATTGGTCATGGGACGTACGTCTCCCCTTTCTCAGCCTAGGGCGCTTTTCCTCCATCAAATGGGGACGAACCGCAAATTCCATTAATTAGCGGGGTCCAGGATGAAAAATCATCATTTCAAGCACAAACATATTTTAGATTTACCTGCACTATCTTCTCGAGATATATCATTCATCCTAGATACGGCGGAATCTTTTAAAGAAATATCCCGTCGACCTGTGAAAAAAGTACCGGCCCTACGAGGCAACACAGTTATAAACCTGTTCTTCGAACCTAGTACTCGAACCAGACTCTCCTTTGAAATTGCCGCCAAGCGCATGTCGGCCGATACCTTTAACATTTCCGCCTCCACCAGTAGCGCAACCAAAGGCGAGTCCCTGATTGATACAGTTCGCAACATCAACGCGATGAAACCCGATGTAATTATTGTACGCCACTCTCACTCAGGCGCGCCGCACATGCTTTCCAATCACACCCAAGCTGCAGTCATCAACGCCGGTGACGGTACCCATGAACACCCCTCCCAAGGACTTTTGGACCTCCTCACAGTTCGTGACCACAAGAAAAAACTAGATAATCTTAAAATTGCCATTATCGGTGACATTCTCCATTCACGAGTAGCTCACTCCGATATCATTGGTTTTACTACAATGGGGTCCAAAGTTTATATTTACGGACCAGCAACTTTTATTCCCAAAAGCCTTACTGCCCTTGGAGCGGTCATCTGCTCAAGCATGGAAGAAGCATTGGCCGATGCCGACGTAGTAATGACGCTGCGCATTCAAAAAGAAAGACAAAATGATCCTCTTTTACCTTCATTTCGTGAATATTCTAAACTTTACGGAATAAACCGCCAAAGAATATCCCTGGCCAAACCCGACGCCATCATTATGCATCCGGGCCCCATTAATCGTGGCATCGAACTAATGCCCGACGTCGCTGACGATACAAGGTCCGTTATATTGGACCAAGTA
>JAOTSI010000051.1 GCA_029865005.1 Desulfobulbaceae bacterium | reverse complement strand
TGAAAATCTCGTACCAGACCAATAAATCAATTACATCTGAGGAGTTCGTTGAACTTCTCAAAGAATCAACCTTGGCTGAGCGGAAGCCCATAGAAGATACGCATTGCATGGACAGCATGGTTAAACAATAGCAACCTAATGGTCACAGCGTGGCATGAGGATAAATTGATCGGTGTTGCTCGTTCTATAACGGATTTTCATTATGCGTGCTACTTATCTGATTTGGCTGTTTATAAAGAATATCAAAAACAAGGAATTGAAAGCAACTTCAAATCGTTACCCAGAAGCAGTTGGAAGAAAAATGCAACTTAATACTCATTGCTGCCCCTGGGGCACATTCATACTACGAGCACATTGGTTTAACTAACAACCCAAGATGTTGGGTTCTTGATCGTAATGAAAAAATCAGCTAACCAGGCGCTCCACCAGACCAAAAACCGCGATGCGGTTTCCGTCAAAAGACGGGGCAAGTCTCACGTTGAGGCTACTAGTCTTATGAACTCCAAAAAAAGAGTCAAACGGCGATTTGCCCCTTCTCTTCTTTTACTCACGACTTTGGTCTACTATCACCTCTGCTGACTCCTGCTTTCTCTCCATGCTAATTACCCCTCATGCCGCAGCACCTCTTATTTTCTGTCTACTCATCTTATGTTCGTATCTCACAGATGAAGCGAAGCGTTCTGTCATCTGTACCGGGACATATGAGTACCATTGGCCTACCATGGCAGTTCACTGGAAACAAATCTCCCCTTATAAGAACGTGCACTTACGATGCTCGTCCGGGCCATTTACCGTATCCCCTGTTCCTCGGGCTTTGACATGTTGTGTTGCCTTAACCAGGGACTCGGCCTTGCATGACGTTTCTGTTCGTCGGCCCACATCTGTGCCTACAGCTTCCTTCAGACCCCACCTCGCAACGACTCCCTTGCCTTCGGCTAGTAATTTATGCTAAGATAACTACTTAGCACAGGAACACTTACAGGGGATTTGAACCCCATAAGCTCACACCCATGTCTGGCGTACACAATGCATTCAACACCGACCTGCGAGCCCGTACGTTATTTTTGAACAAACTGAAAATATTTACAACCCTCAAAGTTGGTTGATAGCCTGGTTGGCAGGCGGGTTAACTTTATCATTAGACCCCAAGAGAAAAAAATGAGTATGAAACAGATCATTAAGAAGATTCCGGTAATCGGCCCAGTCCTACGTCGCATTTACAGCACCTGGATCAACCCACCAAAACCCTTTCAAGGTTCTGAAGATTATTGGAAAGACAGATACGAAGCTGGTGGCAACTCAGGAGATGGCTCCTATAATCAACTTGCTGAGTTCAAAGCGGAAATATTAAACACATTCGTTTCTGAGGAAAAGATTACATCAGTCATCGAATATGGATGTGGCGACGGAAATCAACTTAGTTTAGCACAGTATCCAAAATACATCGGTTTTGATGTAAGTCCTAATGCTATAACCAGATGCTTGAAACGTTTTTCCAACGATGAAACCAAAACCTTTAAACTTATGGAACCGTGCGGAGACGAAACAGCTGAGTTGACCCTTTCATTAGACGTGATTTATCACCTTATTGAAGATACCATCTTTGTTGACTACATGAACAGGTTGTTCGATTCTTCCGAAAAATTTGTGGTCATTTACGCCTCAGACACTGATGATAATCCTGAGGACATGGCAGCGCATGTAAAACATCGGAAATTTTCTAAATGGATAAATGATCACAAGGCAGAATGGAGGCAAATAAGACATATTCCCAACAAGTATCCATTCAATGGCGACACAAAGAGTGGATCATTTGCTGACTTTTACATCTATTCAAAGGCCTAATCGGGTAAACGCGAGTTTTTCTCGCGCCCTGCCCACAACACCCCATAACAAGCAGGCTAAGGAAAGCAATTAACTAATATACAAAATAATTTTGAACAATAGCAGAAGGGCGATCACCAGGATCGCCATACGCACGCCCGCAGCTTTTCAGTATATAAGAATAAATGATTAACGCACCAACTCTAGTAACATTGTCGCTGTTTCGCGGTCTTGCCTTAATTTAATCTGTTATTTTGTTCATATTTTTTCTCTTTCAGGTCTTAGCCTGACGGATATGGAATCGCCCCTACAGCTTGCGGGTAGATTTAACGTTTCGTAATATTAAACCTTTTAACAAAGTCAATGAGTTTGACTCATAAAGGGTGCCCCTGTTTACGATAAAAAACTATCCATGATTACAGGTACTTCCTGCTTATATCCATGACATGGTTCACCTACGACTTATCAACAGCGGTAGGGCTAAGGGCTGCATCACCACTGCCAAGCACCAAGTAAATGAGAAGCCCCCATATTCCTCCTACAGCCCCAAAGAGTACATCCCGAGGATCGCCTACCCGGTCGGGAAGGAAATATTGAAACAACTCGTCCAGGCCGGCCACACTCACACAGAATAAAGCTGCGATGAGGCATTGCAGCCATGGTTTACTTTTTATGTTGTCATGGGCCGCTGAAAAGCCGAGGAGCCCGAAGAGTACCAGGTGAAAGCGTTCCTCGGCCACCGGGATAGTGAGGGCGTAGCCCAGCCCCAGCCCGATAAACAAGATCAAGAGGGCGAGACGGAGATATTTTTTTCGCTCAATGAGCTGCTTTTTGATGAGATAGAGAATAGGGAGGAAAACAGCTCCGAAAATGAGCCAGACAAAGACAAAAAGGCCGGAACCGGAAAGATGGGCCCGGATAAAATTGAGGACCGGCCGCATAAATGAGGCGGAGATGATAATATATGCCGCGTAACAGGCGGTAAACCATGATATTTTCATACAATATTTTTTAATTTCCAAGCGGATTATATATTCACAAACCAGCGAAAATATAACCGATCCGCCAAACCGCCATACTCCTCGTCATCATCACCATTATAAACAAAGCAGCCAAAACTCAAGGTCATATCATCAGCCATGCTATAGTGCAGGCCCGGAGCCAACCCCCAGGAATGATCTGACATGCTCGTGATAGCCAATACCTGAAGGTTCCATAACATAGAGAGTTGATACCCAGCACTGAGGGCCAAAGAATCATGATTAGTGTCCTCGTTATAAAAATATTCTCCCAATAAAGTCAAAGAATCCACAAAACCATATTCAGCCCCGATGATCGCCTCCACGTGGGTCTCTCCACTTTGTCGATCATGGAAACGACCCCCTTCGCTACGTATTTCCATGCCGGTGGCAAACAGCTCCCCAGCAACTTCCCAACCAATAATATCACGCTGCATATCGGTATCCAGCACCCCCACCAGACCTATATCCATCGCGCCCACAAAGCTTTTGATACGAAAAGAACTTTTATCACGCGAGAGGGTACAATCTATATTGCTAAGTTCGTTAAGCGCATATTCATAGCGCACGGCCTCGGTTCCGGGCCGTTCCTCCGGTTCAATACTTAGTGAATCAATGGGATTGAATAGATCAATAGGGTTCCATACCCGACCGGTGCCGAACGGCACCCTTTGTTTACCCACCACCCAGAGATGCTTTACTCCGGCATAACGCAGGTAAGCACGGTTAAGACTCATCTTATTATAGACTTCCGCCGACTCATCAAGGTAACCGCTTACATTATCGCCAATCACCACCGCGCTCAAGGCCGGATGACTCGTGAGCCCTAATACCGCTTTGAGCCGCAGTCGATTACGCAAGCCAGCCCCATCATCTTCATCATAGTAACCAATTATCGTATCTTCAATACTATGATTCCAATCAACTTCGGCTGAAGAAGATACTGGGCCTCCAAATAACAGCGCAATAAATGCTGTATAAATTACTATCGCCTTACTAAGTTGCATATACATATGGTTATCAAGGAAATACGTTTTCCACCACCACGCCATCACGCAACACGATAGAGTGTTTGGCTTTACTTATCACCAAAGGATCATGGGATGAGAAGATTATGGTTATCCCCTCTTCCTCGTTGAGCTTTTGCATCATATCCATAAGACTTGAGGCAGTTTTTGAGTCCAAGTTAGCGGTGGGCTCATCAGCTAGAATTAATTGGGGTTTAGAGGCGACAGCCCGAGCCACAGCCACCCGCTGCTGTTGTCCGCCGCTCATCTGATTGGGAAGTTTATCAAGCAGCTCTTGAATACCGAGTTTGCTGGCAATTTCCTCCACCCGCTCCTCGATCTCGCCCTTGGCTCTATTTTGCAATTGCATGACATAACTAATATTTTCCCTGGCGGTCAACACCGGAATTAAGTTATAAGCCTGGAAAATAAAGCCAATATGGTCTCGCCGTAAGGCAGCTAATTTCCGTTCCCGGAGACCGGTTATTTCAAGTCCGTCTAAAACCACCCTCCCCTTAGTTGCGTCATCCAAACCGCCGACTATGTTAAGCAGAGTGGTTTTACCGCTTCCAGAAGGGCCTGAAACCACCACAAACTCACCCCGTCCAATGGACAGACTAAGTTCAACAAGGCCAACCACCCGGACATCCTGGCCAGTCTCAAAAATTTTGCTTACCTTCTCAATAAGGAGAAAATCGTTATCCATAGTAGTATCGCCGCATATTGCCGTTAATCATATTTCACCTATGGCTTTAATTGGGTTAGCTTTATAAAGAATACGCAAAGGAAGAAGCGCACTGAGAATCGCAGCAATTAGGATGGCCGCAAAAGGAGTGATAAAATAGTCTGGACGAATAATCGCATAGGTAATCGCATCCATACCAAAAGCATTAAAAGCCTCACTAAACATGGTGAGATCAAGCCCCTTTTCCTTAAAATGCCAGAGAGTAAATCCGCCCAACAATGAGCCCACCAAATAGCCAGCCAAGCCGATGAGCAATGACTCCACGAGCACCACCCCAGCAACTTGACGAAACTCGGTGCCAATGGCAGTCATAATCCCGAACTCCCGAATTCGTTCCAACACCGAAACAAGCATTACTCCGATAATACCGATAGCGGCTGCGGAAAAGACCAAAAATGCGGTTACCAAATTGAACCATTTCATCATCACCCTGCTCTGCATCAAAGCCGGATAAAGTTGATCCCAGCGAAAAACCTCTAGATCTGGAAAACGGGCCTGCATGCTCTCCTGCACCCCTTCTATTAGTTCAGGATCTTGTACAAAAAAGGCAAATCGACTCACCCCGCCGGAAACTTGTAATAAATCCGAAAAAGTCGCCAAGTCTAAAAACACCGCCCCATCATCAAGTCCCATATTATTAGTACGAATGATTCCGGTTACTTTTAAGGCCATGGAGGCAATCTCGTCATCAGTGGCTTGGGCTGAGATAATAATCTTACGACCGATTTTAACTTTGAGTTTTTTTGCCAACTCCGCCCCGATAATTACCCCTTTACCCTTGGTGCCGAAGGTAAAATCACCAGCCTCAATGTACTCGTGTAAACGTCCCTGTTGTTGTTCAGCTTTGCTGTCGATGGCATAAAAGGCAACCCCCCGCGAATAATGGGCGGTAGCCGCTAGACCTTGGTGCTCCAGTCGTTTAACATAACTTCGTATCCGGGGATCACTTTTTAAAAAACCCTCCACCCCATCCGGGTCAGTAATAAGATTCTTTATATCCATTTCCAAACGATAACCCTTGGCGAAAACAGATATTTCTCCGCAATCGCTGCGAATTGCATTATTAATCATCTGTTCCATCATGCCCTCGTAGAGTCCTTCCATAAAGAGCAAGCCCCACAAGCTCACACTAATCATCAGCACCACAGAAACAGTACGACTTAGCCTTCTGAACAAGGATAACAGTGCTATTTTCAATATCATCTTAAACATGACGAATGGCGTCCATGGGCCGGTACCGATTCAAGCGCAAAATAGGATAAAGAGTGGAGCAGACACAAAGCACGAACATAATCAACATATCCCTGGCGATAACCAAGGGCGCAAAATCGGCAGGTATGGCGGTAGCCACCATATTATATTGCTTAAACTGCTCTTCATAACCGGCGAACTCCATGGGATTTAAATAAAAATAATAGGCCACGCAAGCACCTAGCAGTCCACCGAGCAAAACCCCCACCAGGCTGAGCAACACACTCTCGCTGACAAGCATCACAAAAATACCCCACGGGGTAGTCCCAATCGCCCGCATCACCCCGACCTCCCGTACTCTGGCATAAACGGTGAGCAAAGTATAAATCATAATAACGAAAAAAATGACGATGAAAATAATCCCCAAGGTGATGTAACCAAAAACCGAATCCAGCTTCATGGCTTGCACCAGACTCGCCATGGTTCGGAACCAACTCTCAGCCACATTATCGCCGCCAACTTCCTGATTTATTCGATCCTCAATCTTACCGCAGTCCTCCACATTCGCCGGTAAAACGATTACATGGGTAGCCATATTCCGGGAAACCATAACTTCATCAAGGTAACGCTTATTCATAAAAGCAGCAGAGGCATCAAAATCAAAAAGGCCGGTACGAAAAGTCCCTTTTACGGTCACCACATCAGCGGCCATTGAATAATCGGCACCGTTGCCGATAAATGCAAGTTCATCTCCGATGCCCACCTTGAGCCGCTTAGCCAATTCAAAACCGATATAGACTACTGCTCCATCCTCATCATCGAGATACTCACCTTCATAGAGAGAGGAGGCCATACGGGATAGTTGCTTTTCAGCTCGCGGCTCAATACCGGTCAACATACCTCCCACCGAACGAGCCTCTGTGGAGTAGAGGACATAAGTTTCAAAACGAGCGCCATAGGCCGCAATATCTGGAATATTAGCCAGACTACGGCGTAAGGAATCAAGATCAAATATAAGATTTTCATAGCCGGGTGTATCTCGAAAATCTCGATGGGTAATCTGCATATAGCCGGGATAGATCTCCACCGCATTTTTGATCATTGTATTATGGGAACCATCCATAATGGCGGAAGAAAAGACGAGCAATGCCGTGGTAATGGCAGATAGAACCACCGTCACCACGGAACGTTTGCGGTAACCACGGATATTTTTAAGGACTAGCTTCCAAGGAATCATTGGGAAAATTGCTTCAAAGCTCTTTTAGTGAAATAATGATCGGCAACCGGTTGATCAAAAACCGCCTCTGTGATTTCCATAATGGTTTGATTTCCTTTTTTCTCTATGGTTTCATTTTCCATAACCCATTTAGACGGATACATTTTATCACCGAATTTTTTAAATTCATTATAAAAAAGAACTCGGACCGGCTGATTTTCCTCATCAAAATAACGTACTTTGGTAGGAATGAGATGCTCCTTGGAAATCCACATGAGCAATTTTCCCCAAACCACCGGAGCATCTTCCTTAGGAATGAGCTCCACAAGATATTCATCACCTTTCTCGATAAGTTTACAGTGATAATCGTCGGCAATGGAACTCTCCCGCACCAAATCATCGTTGGTAAAATCACTCCCCATCCAACTTTGCAGCATCATGGAAGCAGGAATTTTGATAACCCGTTCAATCCGCGGAACGTATTGCCACATAGCATTATCTATTTTTAAGAAAGTAACTCCCGTATCCTTACGCGGGTAGGTGATCTTGATAAAACTCTTATCCTTGCCCACGCTATAGCTTTCCATCTTGATGGTACGCTCAAGTCGAGATGTTTTAACCCGCATGGTCAAATTCATTTGAGCAGTCTTCCCATTCAAGGCCTCTTCCACCTGTTGCATCAGGGTATCGATATCCATTTCCTCGGCAGGACAATGGTCAACAAATATAAAAAGGAGACATAATATTGTTAATAAATAATGTTTCATACATTCCTTTGCATTAAAAAAACTTTTCTTTTCTCTTTGTAGCATCCCGTACCTAATGCGTCAAAGATAACCGGGTGATTACTTATTAATAATACTTGCTAGCAACCGTTTATCCAAGCCGCACCTCAACAAAAAATCGTATGTGGTCACAGGCACCTCATTTTCATGTGGTTGCCTCTACCCGCCTAGGAAGGCTATAGCGAGCAGCAGCAACTGTTTAAACCTGAGGGAACTGTGACCACATACAAATTCGCACGCCTTCAAATCAGCTAGTTAAGAACCCTCTGATCAAATACCAAAAATCTGCAACCGTACTTCTTTCATCCCAAATCCCTTTTCTTAATTTGACATTCATATCTCAAAGTTGATAAAGTAAGTGATTTATCATTTGCATTTAAATTTGAATAAATACATCTTTCGCCTTTCCAGGATAGCCATTTTTCCTGTTGCCATAAACAGTTACAACTCTGGGCTATTTATCTGGGCGAGAAGTTAACATAGCCAAAGGATTCATCATGACGGAATCAAGTACAAACCCAACAGATCTTCCGATATTAAAAGAAGTCTCCATACCGCCCCACCCTATCTGGCCCAAACTGGAATCTGCAGAAAAAGAAGAGCTTATCCTACGCATTAAAAAACTGCTCAAGGAGCGTAACGCGGTACTGGTGGCCCATTATTATACCCATGAAGATTTACAAGCCTTGGCCGAAGAAACCGGGGGCTGCGTAGCAGATTCTTTGGAAATGGCACGTTTTGGAGCGGCCCAACAGGCTGAAACCTTGGTGGTAGCGGGAGTACGCTTCATGGGGGAGACCTCAAAAATCCTTAATCCGGAAAAAAAGGTACTCATGCCCGATTTGGGAGCTACCTGTTCCCTTGATGAAGGATGCGAGGCTGGTGAATTCCGCGACTTTATCGCCAAATATCCTGATCATACCGTCGTCGTGTATGCCAACACCTCCGCCGAAGTCAAGGCCGCCTCCGATTGGGTAGTTACCTCAGGCATTGCCTTGTCCATAGTAAAAGACTTGGCCGCCAAGGGTGAAAAAATTCTTTGGGCTCCTGACAAACACCTTGGTCGCTACGTCCAAAAGGCAACGGGTGCCGACATGATTCTCTGGCCCGGTTCCTGTATCGTGCATGAGGAATTTAAATCTGTTGCCTTGGAAAGGGTACGCAAGCTACACCCCGAAGCTGCCATCCTGGTGCACCCCGAATCACCAGAGAACATCATCGAACAGGCCGATGTGGTGGGATCAACCACGGCCCTGATCAAAGCGGTGACCACCATGGAAAACAAAGAGTTCATTGTGGCCACCGATAAGGGTATTTTTTATAAAATGCAACAACTCGCCCCGGACAAAATCTTGATAGAGGCTCCTACCATAGGCCAGGGTGCCACCTGTCAGGCCTGCGCCGAGTGTCCCTGGATGGGGATGAACAGCCTGCACAACTTGGCCGAAATCCTGGAAGATGAATCCAACGAAATCCATATTGATCCGGCAATTCGCGAAAAAGCTGTCATCCCGATTCAAAGAATGCTTGATTTTGCCAAAGAACATAATATCGGAATGAAAAAAAAGGGTAATGCTTAACAAGGTCCACCCATATTTATTCCAATAACGGACAATCACCTGCGCGACCTTTAAAAGGTTAAAAGATATCTGGTCACAGAGTTTATAACTAACTGACTTAATACATGGTGAGATAGTAAGTGGTTACAGGTGCCTCAATTATTACCAGACCTTCATCTTTTTAGTTTGGTTCATACTTAGAATAAGGCATAATGATTCTAAACTGTCTATACTTGCATACGTATAACTATATCCACTTAATTATATATTTAATACTTTTATGAATGAACAATCTCAAGGCTTACGCCTTCCTAAGTTAGTAGAAAAAGATTCCCGCAGCCCCATGCTCATAAGTGCCCTAAAAAGCAATAGCCAACAACTCTGGTCACAAAGCAAACTTAAGGTCCCGATTGCTCAACTAGATGACCATCTCGTTACGGCACTCAAGGATGCATATATCAAGGGACAAATAGTACGAGGATTGGAAAGTGCCGAGCGAACGCTTGCGGCTGAAGAAAGAGGCTTACGAATAGCAGATCAAAAAACAGGGCAGGCCAGAGGCATTCGCGTTTCTCGCATTTTACTTCTAGCTAATGACGGGGCGGAGCGCTTTTATCGGCAAGTTGAAACACTACTGCTCCGTCACGGTCAGCGGGTTTTAGCGATTCGTCTTGATATTAATGCTGATAAACTGGGAAGTCTACTCTTCGGCCCTAATAAAATCGCCAAATCAGTGATGCTGGAACATAAATCAGCTGTCGCTTCGATACTGCTTTCTTTAGCCGATCAATGGGAGATAGATTGACACAGAGGGAAATTTTGCTGGTCCATTCAAGTTTGTCCTACCATTCACCCTGTGCGATAGATATGACCACAGTTAGATCAGAAAAAAACTATAATTAATAAAACCAAATAATTTAACAATATAAGTAGCAATAGTCATTGAGACTCACTTGTGAAATAGAGGACGCTATAACCATTACCGTTCACCGCGCATGCAATGTACATGCATGTAATACATTATTTTTGTAACCAATCACCGGTGGCGCATATTCGTGCAAGCTCTTTCAGTCGCTATAGCCATTCTATGCAGCAGAATTTGTAAGCATTCAACAGCACCACGTCTGAGCGCAACCAGGCCGGATTCACATAGTGATAACTATAGTTCAATAGTTCACCGGCCTGATCACCCACATCCACAGCACTAGTAAAAATCTACTACGCCGATGTAACGGAATTATTATTTTCAACCCTGTGAACGGTAACTAGAAAATAATAGTGCGAGGATATGGTACTGAGAATCGGTTATCATAGCCCGTTTTTTTATAACAATATAAATAAAAAAGAGAACTAATTGACGGATAATAAATCTCAAGTACCAGGAAGAAAAAAACCACTACTACGAATTATTTCCTGTCCTGCCTCGCTCTGCAAGTAAGCAATTAATTCTTTCACATTACCAGTGGGCTCCCCCTTGGTATACAAATACTGTTCGCTGGTATATGGATATTCTCCCGATAAAACCGTATCCTTATCCAGGATAGTACTTTTACCATTATTTTCAATAGCAACTATTTTAACTTCACCAAGATGACGATAAACGGTTGAATATGAAAGCCAACCAATTGACCTGGGATGTTGCTTCACCTTATCTATTACATATGGGGTCATGGCAGCTATAGCTGATCCCTTGGGCAACACTCCTATACCAAATATTTCCTGGAAATTCTTAAAATGAGCCGATAACGGTGGTGGAGTTACCAGTTTAACTTTATGACTTTTACCTGACACAAACTCTGCCCAAGAAACAGTTTTTCCAGTCAACAATCCACCCAATTGACTAGGAGTCAACCTATCTACAGCCACTTCGTTATTTACAATAACCGCATAAGCATCAACAAACAACTTGGTTGCGACAATCCCCTGATCGATCAACTTTTGAGTTATTGGGCGACCCACCCCTGCTATATCACACTTACCGGCCAACAGCATCTCTATACCAGTACCGGAACTTTTGGACTTTATATCCAGAATTACATCATGTTCTTTCCGAAACGGCACCGAAGATTTTGATATAACAGAAACAACTGTAGATGAACCATGGTAACGAATTTTTTCAGCAGCAGATAGAGATCCAACAGCAACACTTAATAATAACGTCAATATTATACTGATTATTATTTTTTTCATATCCTTCTCTTCTTTCAATTTTTTAACAAAAACTATTTATTACTTTTTCACATCTACTTGACTAAAACTTATGTTGCATAAATCATACCAACCACATCAAACCATGTAGATATGATACCAAGAAAGATACTAAACATATAAAATATATGTTAATTTTTATCCAACTTCCCTAATAATACCAACCCTATCAACCATGCGCAAACAACTATAAAATTTTGTATAATAACAGTAAGTAATAAAAAATCAGCAAACATAAATTATAGATTTCGAAGACAATCTACAAAAACGTTGTATTACATTAACGTACCCCCCCCTTTGTTTGCTATGTGATTCTAAAATCATATTTTCAACAAAACCTTATTCTGCTGCGACGACCTATTTACCATGAGCTTCTTAATTCATGGCTATTCAAAATAATTAAGGGTAAAATCTACCATTGAGGAAATTAATCTTTTTAACATCAGTCAAAATGATCTGATTTTAATACTTAAAATACATCTGTTGCGCGAAAAACCGCGCAAAGGTGTTTAAACTTATTAATAACAAATACTATTCCTAAATTTGTACTTGAATTACAATAATAATGATAATAATGATAATGATACTATTCCTGACTTCGATATCTCATTTTATAGCTAAATATTATTTTCAATTTGCTACCGCATTTTTAATGGCAATGAATCCATCATCTCTCCACGCCTGGACAGAACCCCACACTGGCATAGAACTGGTTTGGATTAAGGGAGGTTGCTTTGATATGGGATGCGGCCCCTGGACATCAAGATGTTTGGCCCGTGAAAAACCAGTCCATAGAGTCTGCCTGGATGGATTCTGGCTAGGTAAATACGAAGTGACCCAAGGTCAATGGACGACAATCATGAAAAATAACACTTCTGAATTTACACACGGAAATACTTACCCTGTAGAACAAGTATCTTGGCATAAAGCGAGGGAATTCATTCTCCGCCTCAATAAGCTAAGCAACAAATCATTCTCGTTACCCACCGAGGCTCAATGGGAATATGCAGCACGTAGCGGCGGCAAAGAAGAAAAATATGCAGGAGGCGACGAAATAGAAAAACTTGGCTTTCATTGGTTTAACAGTAACAAAACGACCCACCCCGTGGGAAGCAAACAACCTAACGGACTAGGGCTTTATGATATGACGGGAAATGTATGGGAATGGTGCGAAGATCGATACGGAAAAAAATACTATGCCACTAGTCAAAGCGACAATCCAAAAAACACAGCAAACTCTATCTTTAGAATATTGAGAGGGGGTAGCTGGTATTATTCACCATGGTATGCGAGAACATCCAACCGTCTTTACAGCCAAGCAAGCTTTGTCCACTCTTCAATCGGATTCCGAATCCTACTTCAAGATAACAAGACTCAATAATCCAGATAAAAAAATGCAGCCCCTATAACATAGGGGCTAACAGACCGATAAACTATTATAATACTAAAATTCTGCCTAATTACGCATTGGTATAATCCTACAAAATACTTACCAGGTTACCTGGCTAGCTCGATTTAAAAAAACACTCAGGCCAGCCCTCTTGATGGCAGAAGGTTTACAATATAACTACCATATCTATTCCACATGGCCGGAACCAGACATCCCTAACTCCTCATAGGGATTTACCCCTGCCATCATCAATTTTCGCCTTAAGCCCGGAGTTACCGAGAACTCTTTAAGGGGAATAAAAAAATCATTATAATTATCCAAATACCCCATAAGATCAAAAATTGCGGCCAATTTTAATCCGCGCTCCATCTTTTTATCCAACTTGGTTACAGTTAAGAGAGCATCACGATTAATACCGAGCACAACCCCAATACGTCGATCCATCTCCGAACTCCACCGAAGAAGTATTCCCATGAGCTTGAACTTCTCATTTTCTTCAACTTGCCCCTCCGACAAATGCTTTATGGCAAGTTTGCCACTTCCTGGAGTAATACCAAGTATAACCTGATAAACATCCTCCTTACATTCATTTGGACTACCGATTAAATAATAACCTTCACCAGCATCGAGCGGGTATTGATCTAAGATAGCTTTACTCGTAAGATAACCCATAATCGTGCCAGGACATATATGACCGTGTAGCTCGCCTGCCTTAAGAAGGTCATAGGGTGCACCTATTTCCCAAGCCCCTAAAATAGTAGCCACACTAAAACCATCAGCACCTAAAACGCCCTGCCCAAGAACACGTAAATACCCTCGCTCCCGCATTTTCTTCTCACTCATAACAATTTGCTCTGAGCGAAGCTTATCTCCATCATAGCGTATGACATACAACTGGTCGGTAGTTGCATTCAATAGGCAAATTACTAAATCTTCTTGCACCCGAAGATTAACAAATAAAAAATTCTTTTTCCCAATGGAACAACCTGTTTTGTTGGCTATGACGTCCACATAAGATTCCGTCGTATTCCCTTGCAAACGAACATAATTTGCATTAGTCAAAACACAGATATCTTTGGCACCCGGTTTAATGCCAAGACTTTTCATGGCACCAACAATTGCATTACTGACAATTGCCGGATCAGCCAATGCATATCCAGACACAAAAAAAAGAACCACAAATGAAATAAATATATTGATTGTCAAACGTTTCATAGAATCACCCCCATGGTTATTATTTCTTTTCAAAAAATAAAAAATAAGTTAATAATTAATAGCAAGAAGGAATAAAAATCTTTCTCAATATGATTATACATAAAGATTTTTTTCTTCTCATTGAACAGTTAATTTAAATAGTAATCTATTTTGCACTAAACAGGCAACCTGATGATCAATCTCCAACTCCGTCACCTATTTCACATCACCTTAATGCTACTTGCCGTTATCTGCTTGTTGGGATGCGAGAAAAATCAAACCAAAAAACAATATAAAATAGGGATAATAAGTCTAAACAAGAACCATCAAGTTATAATAGATAATTTCAAACAACAAATGAAAATCCAAGGATACATAGAAGGACAAGACATTACCTATTTTGATAACGGAACATTAAACAGTCCTGCACAAGTTGAGCCTGCTGTTAAGGACATGATCACTCAAAATGTTGATATTATATGGACACTAACTACGCCTGCTACAAAAATAACAAAAAAAATCCTAAAAGACTCTCCAATCACCATCCTATTCGCTCCAGTCTTCTGTCCTTTGAAATCAGGAATAGTTAACTCTCTTGCCGACACCGGTGGCAACATTACAGGTGTAAAGGTCAGAGGCCTCTCCGGCAAAGCACTTGAGCTATTTATTGCGACTGTGCCATCAGTTCGAAAAATACTTATTCCATACCATCCCACCGATTTTGCATCCACGAGCGACCTCAAGGATTTACAAGAAAGTGCCACCAAGATGCAAATTAATATAATTGCAAAAAAAGTTACCTCCAACCAGGAACTAGACAACATTTTATCTAACAACTTAAACAATATTGATGCACTATGGATTACTCATGGAAACCTCATCCGATCAAACACTCAAAAACTCATCTCAGCTGGACTGAAAAGTAAAATCCCTATCGGTTCTTCTTCATCTTTAAATAGTGCCGTATTACTAAGCTATTCAATATCTCCAACCAACCTTGGTAAACAAGCCGCAAGAATGGCGAACAAAATCCTCAAAGATACCCCAATTGAAAAACTTCCTATTGAAACGGCAGAATATTTTTTAGGTATAA
>JAOTSI010000335.1 GCA_029865005.1 Desulfobulbaceae bacterium | reverse complement strand
CACTAAAGATATACGGGTTAGGGTCCTTCATGAAGGAACAGGTTCTATCACCGAGAACGATATTCATCTTGCTTCAGCATCCGAGGCGATTATTATCGGTTTTAATGTTCGTCCCATGGTTAAGGTTAAAGAATTAGCTGATCATGAGAAGGTCGATATTCGTACATACAATGTTATTTACCATGCCTTGGAAGATATCGAAAAGGCCATGGTCGGTATGCTTGAACCTACCTTTGAGGAGCGGGTAATCGGGTCTGCTGATGTTCGCCAGGTTTTCCATGTTCCGAAAATCGGCAGTGTTGCCGGTTGTATGGTTGTCTCTGGTAAGGTTGATCGTAATTCGCATATTAGAGTTTTACGGGAAGGGGTTGTCATCTATACAGGAAAGCTCAGTTCTCTTAGACGTTTCAAAGATGATGCGAAAGAGGTTGTTAGTGGTTTTGAATGCGGCATAGGTGTGGAGAACTTTAATGATATTAAAGTGGGAGATACCTTGGAAGCTTTTGTGATGGACGAGGTCGCGGCCACCTTATAGATTTCCTTCGTAATTATGAATATCATCGCGAGGTTTGCATTAATATAAACCGCCATGGAATTTAATTTTGATTTACCGGGATTAAACCGGCAAGTGGTTTCGCGTTCGGATCGGGTGGCGGAAGCGATAAAAAAAGAATTATCGCTTGTGTTACTTGAGAAAATTGCGGACCCTCGTCTTAGTCTTGTGACTATTATTGACGTAAAAATGAGTCCTGACCTTAAACGGGCCACTGTCCATTTCGATGTGGGCGGTGACTCCCATCCGGGGGAGGCCGTAAAAGGTTTTGCCAAGGCTAAGGGCTTTTTGCGTAGTCAACTTGCGGCGCGTTTAAATATGCGCTATACGCCTGATCTATCTTTCCGTCATTCTTTACGAGGAAAAGAATTGGATCGGCTGGATGAAATTTTTCGTGAAATAGATTCTGAAAAAAAGTCCGATAATGAGTGAACATCAATTACTACTCAATACCATCATCTCTTCGGAAAATATAGTATTGACTACCCATGTTAAACCGGACGGTGATGCTCTTGGCTCAATGTTTGGGATGGCCGATGTTTTGGAGGCCATGGGTAAAAATGTATTGTGTTTTCTAGAAAAACCTGTCTCATCTCATTTATCTTTTCTTCCACATAGTGACAGTGCTGTTTGTGATCTTCAGGAGCTTCGTTCTTTTGTACAACGTTCTGGGGATAATCTCCTTTCAATGATATTAGATTGTGGAGATTGCAAACGTATTGGGGATAATTATGAAGAGCTGCTTGATATTCATCCTTCCATCGTAATTGATCATCACCTGGGAAATGAGGGATACGGTGATATAAACTGGATAGAATCAAATCGGTCATCCACCGGTGAAATGGCGGTTGATCTTTGCGGTCTTTTGGGGCTTGAATTGTCTAAAGAGGCGGCTATTTGTTTCTATGTTGCTATTGTCTCTGATTCAGGATCATTCCGTTATGAATCGACCACCGCTCATACTATGAAAGTGGCAGCTAAGTTGCTTGAGCGAGGCGTACGACCCCATGAAGTGATGCAGGAGCTGTATGATAATTATCCACTGGGTAGAATTCAATTGCTTCAGATGGTTTTGGGTACTCTTCAAGTATTTGTAGACAATAGTGTAGCGGTCATACAGGTTGATGGAGAGATGCTTACTCGTACCGGGACCACCCTTGATGACACAGAGGAGTTTATCTCTCATATTCGTGCAATAAAGGGGATTCGGGTTGCTGTTTTTATGAAAAATGTATTGGAAAATCAGATTTCGGTCAGTTTACGTGGTAGTGGAACCTGTGATCTTTCAAAAGTTGCTCGTGAATTTGGAGGCGGCGGTCATTACAATGCCGCCGGATTTCGAATCAGTGAGAAAAATATTGACGGTCTCCGAGATCGACTCATCGGGACCCTGCAAGCTGAGATGGTCCGTTTTGATAATTCATGAAAGGAAATACATCTGAGGATAGGTCTGATTTTAAGGCCGGTGTCTTTTTAGTAGATAAACCGGTCGGTGTCAGTTCTTTTGCTGTTATCCGTTGGGTAAGAAAACTAATTGGTATTAAAAAGGTAGGTCATGCTGGTACCCTTGATCCTTTTGCCACTGGTTTGTTGGTTGTTTGCGCCGGACGTCCCGCCACTCGAATGATCGATTCATTTATGGGTGGGGTAAAAGCTTATGAAGCCGTGCTACAATTGGGGGTAGCTACCGACACATTGGATACCGAGGGTGCGGTGACTACTATTGAACCGGTTGTTCGGCTGAACCAAACAGAAATCGACGCTTGTCTACAAAGTTTTATAGGTGAAGGGCTGCAAGCGCCGCCTGCTTATTCCGCAGTTAAATATAAAGGGAAGCCACTTTATCATTATGCCAGAAAAGGTGTAGTGATTATTAAGCCTCCCCGTGTTATAAATATTCATTCTATTGATTTTATTTCTTATGACCTCGCCACCGGTCAATTGAAATTTTCGGTGTTGTGCGGCAAAGGCGTTTATATTCGAGTACTCGCTGCTGATATTGCTAATAAACTCGGGACCTGTGGTCATTTGACCGCGCTGCGAAGGACGAGATGCGGTAATTTTTTTGTTGAAAGGGCAGTGTTGGGTAACAAGCTTTCCAGCTTGAGTTATACCGATTTTATCCGTGATCATATGATGAGCACAGAAGAAGCCTTGGCAATGAACAGTGAAAAAGAATATATAACCTCTGGAGCACCGGACTGCCATCTCTGATGGTGGATTGTATTTTTCATGCCGTTAGTGTAGATTAAAATTTCTTAATAAAACGTATATAATTATAGTACCATAAATGGAGGTGCTTTGTGGCTAATGATGCGACCCAAAAGCAAGTAATCATAGAGAAATATAAGACCCACGAAACTGATACCGGGTCTTCCGAAGTACAGATTGCTCTGTTATCGGATCGGATTACTTACTTGACCGAACATTTTAAAACTCATAAAAAAGATCACCATTCCAGACGAGGTTTATTAAAACTCGTTGGACAGCGTCGAAGTCTTCTCAATTATCTCATGAAGAAAGACATTAGTCGCTATCGGACCATTATTAAAAATCTTAATATTCGTAAGTAATAAACGGATATCGAATATTTTTTAAAATTCGGTTTTCTGAAATGTGGTATGTAACAGAAAATTGAAGGTCTGCTTCACTGCCTCGCCGCCTTTTCTCAGTAGAGGGCGGCGATTTTATGATTCTTTAGATTTTTGACCATTTTTCTTTGAGATCAGAGTATGTGAAAAGAGCATACGGCAATTGCTTGAAATGCTGCTTGTTTTTGCATGTAGTAAGGGTGGTCTCAAAAGGTAATTGATTAAAAGATTCATTTTTAATATCAGTTCTATTATCGGCAGTAGGTTCGAAACCTTGTCCGCCGTTGGGGGCCGTAGTGGTTCCTGTTCCCCTGCTGATCACCACATAATAGTAATATGCGAACATGATAAAAGTATCTATGGTTGTTTTACTTTTGTGGTCTCATTCGGTTAGTTTGGCTCATCTCCTTTGGCCTTGATCTGTTGAAGTTTTATATCCTTTTACTGCATTCATTGGTTGAAGCTGCTTGTGCTAGATGAAAGGAAGGGTTATCTGTTTTTTTAAATGAGTAATCGTTTTTGTGATTGTTCCCCATACTATGGAGTGTGGAGAGTGGTCTGCTGCTAATAATAATTGCCTTTAATCTGAATTTCGTAAATGGGTATCGTTTTATTAATAATACTCTTGTGACGATATAGTGATGTTAAATATCATCTATAGTAATGGATTCAGTTTTATCACAGGGTACGTAATATACAAAGCCCCTCGTACAGCTAACGACCGGGTTCTCAAACATCTTCGAAATGTAGGGAGTTTACATGCATAAAAAAGTTTCTGTAGAAATACAGGGAAAAACAATAGGTTTTGAAACCGGAAAGATAGCCAGGCAAGCGAGTGGGTCAGTTGTTGTTACCTGCGGCGATTCCATGGTGCTGGTTACAGCCGTTGGAGCAACCACTAAAAAAGATTTGGGATTTTTTCCGCTTACCATTGAATATCAGGAGAAAATGTACGCTGCTGGTCGTATACCTGGAAGTTATTTCCGACGTGAGATCGGTCGTCCCAGTGAAAAAGAAATTTTGACTTGTCGGCTTATTGACCGACCGTTGCGTCCTCTATTTCCTAAGGGATATATGAGTGAGACTCAAGTCATCATAACCGTTTTTTCCGCTGATCAGGAGATTGATCCTGATATTCTTGCCATGAACGGAGCGTCATGCGCCTTGAGTATTTCTGATATTCCTTTTGGGGGCCCGGTTGGTGCAGCCAGAGTTGGTTATATTGATGGCCAGTATGTGTTGAACCCCACCCGCAGTCAATTGGAAACGTCACAACTTGATTTGATTGTTGCCGGTACTCGTTCAGCCGTGGTTATGGTTGAGGGTAGAGCTGGTGAGTTGAGTGAAGATACGATTCTTGAAGCGATATTTTTTGCTCATCAGGGGATCCAACCTCTGATTGATCTGCAGGAAAACTTGCGCGGAGAAGTTGGTAAAGAGAAGAGGGCGGTTGTAGAACCTGAGATCAACGAGACATTGAAAGCCAAGGTTGAAGAACTTGCCTCTTCCGGTATGGATCAGGTTGTTTCTACTGCTGATAAAATGGAGAGAGGACGTCTGTACGACGAGCTCAAAGCACGAATGATCGAAGAGGTTGACCCGGAACTTTATGAGGATTCCTCTGAAGTTTCCGATTATCTCAGTGGTTATAAAAAGCATACCATGCGTTCACGTATCGTCAATGACGGAGCTCGGATAGATGGTCGTGGTTTTGAGGATGTTCGACCCATTGCCTGTGAAGTTGGGATATTGCCCCGTGCACATGGTTCTGCTCTCTTTACTAGAGGTGAAACTCAGGCCATGGTTGTTAGTACCTTGGGGAGTGATCGGGATGAACAACATTTAGAAGGTTTGAAGGGCGATGTTTATCGTCGCTTCATGCTGCATTATAACTTTCCGCCTTTTTGTGTTGGTGAGGCTCGTATGCTGCGCGGTCCCTCCAGGCGTGACATCGGGCATGGAACTTTGGCCCGCCGTGG
>JAOTSI010000050.1 GCA_029865005.1 Desulfobulbaceae bacterium | reverse complement strand
GGCCTCACAGTTACCTTCCAGAAACTCGACCCCTATATTAACGTCGATCCAGGCACTATGAACCCCTTTCAACACGGGGAAGTCTATGTCACCGATGACGGTGCAGAAACCGATCTGGACATGGGACACTATGAACGTTACACAAATGCGGTAATGGCCCAAATAAATAATTACACCTCTGGACGAATTTATTATTCGGTCATCATGAAAGAACGACGGGGTGAATATCAAGGTGGTACGGTTCAGGTAATCCCCCACATAACCGACGAGATTAAACGGGCTGTTCTCCAACTCGACGGCTCGGTAGACGTGGCTATTATTGAAATCGGCGGCACCATTGGCGACATTGAGGGGCTACCCTTTGTTGAAGCCATTCGCCAGATCAGAGGCGATTTAGGTCGTGAATACACCCTTTTTGTACACCTCACCTTGGTTCCCTATATCAGAGCTGCTGGCGAAGTAAAAACCAAACCCACCCAACATAGTGTTAAGGAATTACTAGCCAGCGGTATTCAACCCGACATTCTGGTATGCAGAACCGAAGCGCCAATTACCCCTGATCTGAAGAAAAAAATCGCCCTGTTTTGCAATGTGGAGGCTAAATCAGTCATCACTGCCATTGATGTTGATACTATCTATGAAGTGCCACTTCACCTCCATGCCGAAGGCTTGGATGATATAGTTCTCCACAAACTGGGAATCTGGACAGGTGCACCCAATATCGCTCCCTGGAAAGAATTGGTCCATAAAATTAAAAACCCTAAACATACGGTTACTATCGGCATTACCGGTAAGTACGTTGAGCTGAGAGAATCGTACAAAAGTCTTCACGAATCCATTATCCACGGCGGCATTGCCAACGACACCAAGGTAGAACTAAAATATATCAACGCTGAAGACTTGGAAAAGGGTAACCCCGAGAAATTGCTGAAAGGTTGCGACGGCATCCTGGTGCCAGGCGGCTTTGGCAGCAGAGGTATTGAAGGAAAAATTAAAGCCATCACCTATGCAAGAGAAAACCAAATTCCTTTTTTCGGAATTTGTCTCGGCATGCAGCTTGCGGTGGTTGAATTTGCCCGTAACCTTGCCGGACTTGACAAAGCCCATTCGACTGAACTTGAGGCAACAACACCCCATCCGGTGATTTATCTCATGAAAGAATGGTTTGATTTCCGAAGCGGCAAGACTGAAACTCGTGACGAAAATTCCGATATGGGCGGCACATTACGCCTTGGTGCCTATCCATGCAAGCTTAAGCCAAAATCCCGTGCCCATACAGCCTACGACTGTGATGAAATCAGTGAACGTCATCGTCATCGCTATGAATTCAACAATGAGTTTCGGAGCAAATTAGAAGAAGCAGGCTTACTTGTTTCCGGAACCTCTCCGGATAATTCTCTGGTAGAAATCGTAGAACTGGCTGATCATCCCTGGTTTGTTGGCTGTCAATTTCATCCAGAATTTAAATCCAAACCTATGGCTGCCCACCCCTTATTTAGGGATTTCATAAAGGCTTCACTGGCAAAAGGGGAAAAGTAATCTAACGTAAGTGACCACAGACATCGCTTGTCTTCACATAGTTGCCGTCCTTTGCCAGCATAGATGACTTGATAGCGATGGGAGCAACTGTATAAATTTTGCCACGTACTACATAACTAAGCAATTAATTTTTTTACACAATGTTTTTATCCTTCACAGGAAAAAACTTTTTACTGGTGAACCATGACTACAATTACTATGAACAGCCTTCCTAAAGGCAATACATTTGACATTGGACCCGGCAAACCACTGCTGCTCCTTGCCGGTCCCTGTGTTCTAGAATCCGGTGAACTCGCCTGGGAAATAGCCCGGGAAATGAAGGATATATGCGCTAGACTTGGCATCAATTATGTCTTTAAAGCCTCTTTTGACAAAGCCAATCGCACATCTATTGGTTCTTTTAGAGGTCCGGGACCGGAAAAGGGCTTAAGATTACTTGGTAGATTACGCGAAGAGATAGAAGTACCCATCGTGTCCGATGTCCATGAACCCTCCCAAATGGACCTTGCCGGTGAGACTTTAGACATTATTCAGATTCCCGCTTTCCTATGTCGTCAAACCGACTTACTTATTTCGGCCGCCCGAACCGGGAAAATAGTTAATATTAAGAAAGGACAATTCGTCTCGCCATGGGATATGATTAATGCTGTTAATAAAATACGGGAATCTGGATGCGAAAAGATTATGCTCACCGAACGAGGAGCAAGCTTTGGTTATAATAATCTAGTAGTAGACATGCGCTCTATACCGGTAATGAAATCTTATAACTGTCCGGTAATTTATGATGCAACCCACTCAGTGCAACTCCCAGGTGGATCCGGTGGTACTTCTGGAGGACAACGGGAATTCATCCCTTCACTTTCCCGAGCTGCCATGGCTGTAGGAATCGACGGGCTTTTCATGGAAGTACACCCCAACCCTGACAAGGCACTCTGTGATGGACCCAACTCATGGGCCTTGGACAAGGTTGAAGATTTGTTGAAACAACTTCTTATCATCCGCAACGCAGCTAATGAGATAGACAATGTCTAATAATAATCCTTGCTCGCCTGCCGGTAATGGCGGGTATCCGTCTGATTGTGATATCACCGCCGCACTACTAGCCAAGGCTAACGAACGTCTTAGTGCAGTAAAAAGACCTGAGGGCTGGCAACAAGCCCTGCAACGAGGCCGTAATATTTCCTTATTACTTTTAGACGTGGACGGTGTGTTAACCGATGGTTCCATTACTTACACCCAAGGAGGTGGTGAGTCCAAAAGTTTCAACACTCAAGATGGATTCGGCCTGAGAATTCTCCAGGAAGCTGGTATAGAAGTGGGTCTAATTACTGCTCGGGTATCTGAAGCCGTCGACCGCCGAGCTCGCGATCTCAACCTCACCCACGTCTACCAAGGAAATAGCAATAAAATAGAAGCTTTTAACGAAATTCTGGCTAGTACCAAAATTTCTCCAGATCGTATCGCCTATATGGGTGATGACTGGCTCGATATGGTGCTCATTGATCGAGTCGGCTTCTCCTTAGCTCCAGCCAACGCCGTCGCCGAAGTCAAGCGCCGAGTTCATTGGGTTACCGAAAAACGCGGAGGCTATGGTGCAGTGCGTGAAGCCTGTGATCTACTCATCGAAGCAGTCGGTAAAAGAGAATTTCTGATTGGTAAATATTTTCGATGATAAAAAATCCCCGCAACCTCCTCTGGCTCTCTCCTCTTTTATTATTGCTCACCAGCCCGTTCTGGAGGCCACCTATTACTGCCTTCCTTCAACCAGAAGGCAGTTTTGATGACAAAGAAATAGACCTTAGCCATACTGAACGCCGTTTTGTCATGGATCATATAACCATTACCATCACTGAGCATGGTAATGTTGAATGGACCATACAAGCCAAACGATCATATACCGGAGAAACAGACCAACAAATAGGAATGACCAATGTTAACGCTGAATATGTTGGAAAAGACGGCAAAAAGATATATATCACCAGCAACCGAGGCACCTATTATTTCAAGGAAAAACATCTTATCCTCATGGATGAAGTGGTCATTGACGATCCGGTAGAAAACCGTAAAATGACCACTGAACTCCTTCATTACTATGATATCAACAAAATGCTGGTAAGCCCCTATGAAGTCCGCATCACCACAGCTGAATTTTCCATTGACGCAGACCGACTAGACTACGATCTAATCAGCGATGCCTATGAACTCAGCGGCAATGTGGAATGTCAATTCTAAGTGTTACAAATTATTTTCCCAGAACATTAATTATTTTCCACAGCCATAAGTATAATCTAGAAATAATACTGAGGTATTTTAACAACCTTCCAAGAAGCTGCCCAGATCTTTATTGACAGTGGGCGGCCTCATCCGTTATCCTGGCTGAAATTTCTTTTAATTTGATAAATCAACAGGATAACATTTTCATGCTTACTATAAACGAACATTATCTAAAGCTGCAGGCGTCCTACCTTTTTTCCGATATTGCCAAACGAGTAAATGAATTTCAGACTGCCAACCCTGATAAAGAACTTATTCGGTTAGGAATCGGTGATGTTACCAAACCACTTCCCAAAGCATGTGTCGAAGCCTTTCACTCAGCCATAGACGAAATGGCTACGGAAGGTTCATTTCACGGCTACGGGCCGGAACAAGGATATGCTTTTCTCAGGGAGGCGATCGCTAAGCATGATTTCCAGGCAAGGGGTGCTCAAGTGGAGGCAGACGAGATCTTCATCTCCGACGGTGCCAAATGCGACACAGGTAATATCCAAGAACTTTTCGACATCAAAGCCAAAATCGCCATTCCCGATCCGGTCTATCCCGTCTACCTCGATAGCAATGTTATGGCCGGACGCACTGGAACCTATAAAGATGATCGCTACCAGGATGTTGTTTACCTCGATTCTGTCAAAGATAACAATTTTGTACCCAACCTACCCTCCCAGCCAGTGGACCTAATTTATCTCTGCTTCCCCAACAACCCCACCGGTTCCACCGCTACCAAAGAGCAACTCAAAGCATGGGTCGATTACGCTAGGGATAACAAAGCACTTATTCTTTTTGACGCAGCCTATGAAGCCTTTATCCGGGACGAAAATCTGCCCAAGTCCATCTACGAAATTGAAGGTGCCAGAGAAGTGGCCATTGAATTTCGCAGCTTTTCCAAAAACGCTGGGTTCACCGGAACACGATGCGCCTATACCGTTGTACCTAAAGAATGCTTCGCCTTCGACTCCCAAGGAAATAAACAATTCATCCACCCCTTGTGGAACCGACGCCACTGCACCAAATTCAACGGAGTTTCTTACCCGGTACAAAAAGCAGCCGAAGCTGTTTACAGTGAGGCTGGCCAACAACAAGTTAAAGAACTGACCGATTACTATATGGCCAATGCAACCATAGTCAAAGATGCGATTAAAGAGCTTGGCTTTAGTTTCGTTGGTGGTGAAAACTCACCATATATTTGGATTGATGGAAAACGTGATTCATGGGACTTTTTTGATCTGCTACTCAATAAAGCCGGAGTAGTTTGTACTCCTGGGGCTGGATTTGGTAAATGCGGTCAGGGTTTCATCAGAATCTCAGCTTTTAATTCCAGAGATAATGTTGAACGGGCCATGGCAAAAATTCGCGCTGCGCTGAAATAATATCCATCAGAGCAGTTGAAAAAGAACCGGCAAGGTCAGGAAGGAAAGTACGATTCCAAATCCTACCATGCCGGCGATAAGCTCCGGGGCCAAACCAGCTACGATTGCTAATGCTCCCGCCGTAATCATCGGCGGCATACCTGTCTCAAATACAGCAATTTTTGCGGGGATGGAATCCCAACTCCAAAAAATACATGCCAACAAGGCAAAAACCGGAGCTACAACTAGTTTAATGAGTAAACCGTAACCCAACGGAGAAAGGGTATCGCGAGGAAGCCTGAGTTTCAATTGAAAGCCAACGGCAATCATCACCACTGGAATGAGCGAAGCAGCTATAGGCTCCAACATAGACCTTACCATGTGCGGATAAGGGAATAATATACTGAGCAAAGCCATAACCAAAGCGATAAACGGTGGAAACAAACAAACCCGTTTAATCAGGGAGAGAAAAGTAATCTTTTCACCGCCTCCATAAATTGCTAGGATAATAGAACCATACACAGTAAGGCCCAAAAAACTACCTAACTGGTCATATAGAATAGCATAGGGAATCTGTTTAGACCCAAAAAAAGATTCAACCATGGGAATCCCCAAAAAAGAGGTATTTCCCAGAGGGACCATAAGCAGGAGAGCACCGGTAATCTCCCGCCGCCATCCGTAAATTCTTGCAAGCAACAAAACAAAAAACGCTGATAAGGCAAGCATGCCCCATGGCATAAGAATCAGAATCAATAAATCAGAAGACAACGTGAGCTGTGGAATCTGAAGGAGAATCAGACCCGGCAGGGCTACATAGACAACATAGAGGTTGAACGATTTAGCTGAATCAACAGGAAAGACTTTGAGCTGACTAAATATTTTCCCCAAGATCATAAGACCAAGGGTGAGAGTAAAGTTTTCCATTTTCAACCCATCTCTTTCAGTATCCTTACCCACAAAAAAAGGAGGAGTTCCGCACTGCGGCTCTCCTCCTTTCGGATTAAAATAACAATTTGAACTTAACGTACCTTCTTACTTCCCTCCACCAGTGAATCCACCACCGAGGGGTCAGCCAAGGTTGAGGTATCGCCAAAATCGTGCTCTTCCGTTTGACCTGCAGCAATTTTACGCAGGATCCGACGCATAATTTTACCACTTCTTGTTTTTGGCAATCCAATGGAAAATTGCATAAACTCCGGAGTGGCAATTGGACCAATTTCTTTACGAACATGAGCTCGTAACTCACTGGTTAAATCACCCTTTTCCTCCGCATCCGCTTTCAAGGTAACATAAGCGTATATGGATTGTCCCTTAACCTCATGGGGCGCTCCAACAACAGCAGCCTCCGCCACATCAGGATGAGCAACCAAAGCAGACTCAATCTCCGCCGTGCCCAAACGGTGCCCGGACACATTGATAACATCGTCCAATCGTCCCATAATCCAGAAATATCCATCCTCGTCTCGACGTGCTCCGTCCTCTGGATCATAAATACCAGTGTAACGCGAAAAGTAGGCTTTTTTATAGCGTGCCGGATCACCAAAAACACCTCGCAACATTCCAGGCCAAGGCTTTTTAATTACCAAATGTCCCCCTTCATTGGGTCCCGCTTCCTCGCCGTCTTCCCGGTATATGGCAGCATCAATCCCAGGGAGAGGTTTTGTGGCCGAGCCAGGCTTAAGTGGCGTAACATACGGCAGAGCTGAAATCATAATTCCGCCTGTTTCCGTTTGCCACCATGTATCAACAATGGGTAAATTACTTTTCCCTATATGTTCATAATACCACATCCAAGCCTCGGGATTTATAGGTTCCCCCACCGAGCCTAGTATCCTCAGAGAAGAAAGATCACATTTTTCCGTCCACTTCACACCCTCTCGCATCAAGGCACGAATAGCAGTCGGCGCAGTGTAAAAAATATTAATTTTAAACTTTTCGACAATTTTCCAAAACCGATCAGGTTCAGGATAGGATGGTACTCCCTCAAACATCACTGAAGTTGCGCCTAACGCCAAAGGACCATATAGAATATAACTATGACCGGTGATCCAACCTATGTCTGCAGTACACCAATAAACATCATCATCATGAATATCAAAAACCCATTGAGTGGTATGGGCTACATAGGTAAGGTACCCACCAGTGGTATGTACCACTCCTTTAGGCTTACCAGTAGAACCAGAAGTGTATAAGATAAAAAGGGTATCCTCAGAATCCATACTCTCGGCGGGGCATTGACCGCTGATATCAGCGGCGGACTTGGCCTCATGCCACCAGACATCGCGTCCCTCTTGCATATCAACTTCATTGCCACCGCGCTCAACCACAACGCAATGAGCGACCGTAGGACATTCAGCCAATGCGGCATCAGCATTGGGCTTCAATGGAATGGTTTTTCCAGCCCGGATTACAGCATCGGCAGTAACCAATACCTTGGCCCCGCAATCTTGAATACGGCTTTTCAAACTTTGAGCAGAAAAACCTGCAAAAACTACACTATGAACTGCCCCTATGCGAGTACATGCAAGGAGAGTTATGGCCAATTCCGGCACCATGGGAAGATAAACGGCAACACGGTCACCTTTCTCAACCCCCATCTTCCTCAAAACATTGGCAAAACGACATACTTCTGTATAAAGCATCTGATAGGTATAAACCCGAACATCCTCTTCCGGTTCACCCTGCCAAATAAGAGCCGCCTTATTGCGACGTCCATTGGTAAGGTGACGATCAAGGCAGTTGGTTGACACATTAAGCTTGCCGCCTGGAAACCATTTTATTTCTGGAGTAATCATGTCGGCTTCAAGAACTGCATCCCATGGTTTATCCCAAGTGAGAAGTTCCGCGCTCCGATCAGCCCAATATCCTTCCGGATCTTCCATGGACCGCTTATAGTGCTCCTCATACTCGGTCATACTTTTGACATGTGCTCCTTCCGCCCCCTTTGAAGGTGGTGGAAAAAGTCGACCTGCACTCATTAAACTTTCAATTTTTGAATCTTTTTCGGTCATAGTTCCGTCATAAGGTTAATGGTTATCTCTTAAGGCTGAGCACCAGAATTCAGCTACCTAATCAAATAAATGGTTTCCCATGGCTATTTCCAGAATACTAAATCATTTTACAGTATTTCAATATTTCGACAAAGAAATAATAGAAAGAGAGAGAATCTTCCAAAAACCAAAACTTACCCGCCCTGTATTAACCAATACCCCAGTTGCATAACAATCAAAGCATAAATTCCGGCTGCCACATCATCAAGCATGATTCCTAACCCGCCATGGAGATGATCATCAAGCCAACTCACCGGAAAAGGCTTTAAGATATCAAAAAGTCGAAAAAGGGCAAACCCAATAATAGCCGTCAACACATGAGTAGGCATTAAGGCCAAAGCAATTAGTTGGCCCACAATTTCATCTATAACTACCAAACCTGGATCTCCTCGATCCACTATCTTCTCTGTTCCACCGGCAGCAAAGACCCCGATAACAAATAGTATTCCGATAATAGTAAAATAAGAAAGTGGTGTGAGCTTGCATATAAACAACCAAATAAAAACTCCCACCAAAGAGCCCCAAGTTCCAGGTGCTTTGGGCAAATAACCCGACCCGGCACCGGTGGCGATAAATAAAATAAGACGATCCATAATAATTATTAAAAAATTAAGAGTTAGAAAGAGCGCCAGCTGCTACCGCGGCGTACACTTTTTTCAGAGAAACATGACTTTCTGCAGCAACCCGACAACAGTCTTCATATTCGGGTGTGAGTGTAACCCCACCGGGATCAAATATTTTCTTTGCAGCCACTGGTCCGTACACGGTGTCCACAATGGTTGCTTCCCGTTCCAGGGTCAACCGCTCTTCAAAACGAAAACGCAAACCAATAGCGCTAGTTTCACGCAAAATCATCTCTTTTAACAAGGTTGAACGAGCGGGGTCGCAAATAACACGCAACAGAAAACCAGGACGTCCCTTTTTCATATGAATAGGCTGAAGACTTACATCCAACGCACCAGTCTGCATAAGCATCTCTGCCACATAGGGCCAGGTCTCTGGACTCCAATCATCAAGATTGGTCTCTATCACCTCTACCCGCTGGGCTTCCGGGGCACTAAATGATTCTCCCACCAACAAACGTAAAAGATTGGGCCGTTCATCCCTGCGTTGCATGGTTCCTGCCCCATAACCAGTACGCATGGGGTTCATGGAAGGAAGCCTACCAAATTCAGCAGCCATTTCTTTGACAATAGCCGCCCCCGTGGGAGTAACCAGTTCCTGATCAAGATCCTCCCCATAAACCGGAACATCACGCAGCAAAGAACATACTGCAGGAGCAGGCAAGGGTATCTCACCATGGGCACAACGCACCCAGCCCCTGGTGAGAGGCAAGGGCGAACAGATCAAACGTTCAATCCCCAGCCGATGTAAACCTAAAACCGCACCGGTAATATCAAGTACTGCATCTGTGCCACCGACCTCATGAAAATGGACTTCTTCAAATAAACAGCCATGCACTTCAGCCTCGGCCTCGGCCAAACGGCGAAATACGGCAAGAGAACGCTCCCTTACCGGTGCTTCCAACCCGCTTGCAGTTATAATAGTCTCAATATCGGAAAAATGACGATGGGGAGGAGAAGATTCTACCCGCACATCCACCAGAAAAGCCTGGAGACCGGATCGTTTAACCCGTTCCAGTACAATACGACCTTCTGAAAGGCCTAGGACTTCAGGAAGGGTAATAAGTTCATTTTCAGAAAATCCGGCGTCAACCAAGGCACCAAGCAGCATATTACCGCTGATCCCGGAAAAACAATCAAGATAGGCAATGAGCATCAGGAAAAACGTTGCCCAGACTTTAGGGTGGTGCCACAAAGCAGCGAAGAGATATCCATACGTTTTTTGCCCTCAGGCTGGATCTCTCCAATAAGCAGATAGTTCTCGCCAGTGGCAATAAGCAACCCCTGCTTATCGGCCCGGACTATGGTTCCCGGCTCTTCACTCACCTCACCAGCCACTATCTTCGGGCTAAAAATACGGTAACGCTTGGAATCAAGAAAAGTGTAGGCCGATGGCCACGGATCAAGACCCCGAATAAGACAATGCAAGTGAGCCCCTTTTCTACTCCAATCAAGATGACCGTCCTCCTTACTCAACATGGGGGCCTCGGTAGCCAGAGAACCATCTTGAATAATCGGTGGCAAATTATCATCCTTAAGAAGCTCCAGAGCTTCAAGTAATGCTTTCCCACCTAGATCAGCCACTTTATAAAACAAGGTCCCTGCGGTGTCTTCATCAGTGATCGGAAGGGATGCTGGCAGGAGTATTGCACCGGTATCCATCCCCGCATCCATCTGCATTATGGTGACCCCAGTCTCTTGCTCCCCTTTAATCAGGGCCCATTGAATGGGTGCAGCTCCTCTAAACTTAGGTAACAAAGAGCCGTGAACATTAATTGCCCCCAACGGCGGTATATCAAGAAGTCCTTGGGGCAATATTTTACCATAGGCGGCAACAACCAATACATCAGGACGCAATGCTTCCATTTGACGCAAAAAA
Organism: Desulfobulbaceae bacterium; assembly: GCA_029865005.1. GTDB lineage: Bacteria > Desulfobacterota > Desulfobulbia > Desulfobulbales > Desulfobulbaceae > JAOTSI01. The sequence continues at coordinate 4,540 of JAOTSI010000050.1, read as the reverse complement.
ACATCAGTTTTTACCCGCTCCGGCTGCAATACGGGAATATCGTGTTCTTCAGCCAGGACCTTTACCGGTGGAGGACTCAGTTTCTTTCCCCGCCCCCTAGGACGATCCGGCTGGCATACCACAGCTGCCACCTCATCGGGACCGCTCAGTAAAGAACGAAGTACAACCTCGGCAAAATCCGGGGTTCCCATAAAAACTATACGTAGTTTTTTCATTGGCTTATTTCTTTAAAAGTTTTGCGAGCTTCTTTTTATAAAGACCGCGTTTAAGAGAACTGATCCGATCAATAAAAAGAACACCGAGAAGATGGTCAACTTCGTGCTGAATAATCCTCGCAAACCGCTTCTCGGCCTCAAAGGAAAGCACCTCCCCCTTAATGTTTTGCGCGTCCACATGGATCTTTTCAAAACGTTTCACATTGGTGGAATAGTCAAGCACGCTCAAACATCCCTCATCACCAACGATACTACCCTCACCATTACTTATTACCGGATTAATCAGCGTCAAATAATCTCTAGCATCTTCCTCTTCCGAGATATCAACCACGATAATTTGTTCTGCAATACCAATCTGATTGGCAGCCAAACCCACACCAGGGGCATCATACATGGTCTCCGCCATGTCAGCTGCAAGTTGCTCCAGCTTGTCATCAAAGGCGGTTATTTTTTCAGCTTTTTTCCGCAGAATAGGATCAGGATAAGTGAATATTTTTCTAATAGTCATTGCAATGTTTAATCAATTAATATTTATTGTTAAGTAATTATATAGCCGCTCCGAACAGCAAAGTAAAGACCGAGTTCCAACCAACAAAATCGTATTCATCTTCACTCAGTCACCCCGCCAGCATAGATTATACGCTATGCGATTGCATAACCTGCAACACCCGTGACCACAAATGTTGTTAAAATAGGGCCGCTCTCAATTTTGCCAAGCAACCTCAACCAGCTATAAAATATATCACAGAAAGAGCTCTTGTCTTGCATAGTGTTATTGTGTAGAATCAGTCTGATAATCTAAAAGCCCGTTAAGTTATGAGCCTTGGACTTGCTCCTTGTATTAAATAGGGAAATAATCATCAATATTTTTTTCACCTACACGTAATGATCTTTTTCTCATATCGTGACCTCAAACTAAATTCTTATAACCTAACGAATTAACATAAATCGTAACCGTTTACTTTGGCAAAGCAATAGGTCACATCCCATTGGAGCCTAAGGGCCTCGGAAAATAATAATTGTCCTAAAAAGACATACAAGATAGTATATCTTTTTTTTCGTGGCTCTAAGCTAACCTTCAACGATGCAAATACCAGAAAATGATATAATGCGAAACATTTACCAAAAAACTATTCGAGGTATGGGGTGAGTAATTCAAAATTTGAGCTAGGCTTAGAACTCTTACGTCAACCTGTGCTGCCATTAGTATCCATGGTAGAGTTTTTTGCCATGACCGGATCTTTCTCGTCAGTACAAGACATCATCAACGAGCTGCCCCAACCCATCGAAACTAAGTACACGATCTACAAGGACCCGGCTGTACTCCTTGCCCCTTACTTAGACCTGATGGAAGGTTTAATCAAATCTACCTCCGTTGATCAGCCAATTGAATTGGTAAACGAAAACAACGAAGAACTTGACCCCATGGTTGTGCGAAGCAGTTGGATCAAACAGCAAATTTTAACCCTTGAGCTGGAAAAAATCAATAGCGCCCTCTGTGGGCCCTGCAACTGCACCCTATGCTGCACCGGACCACAAAGGGCTATGCAACAAGAATTTTTCGAAATTCCACTAAAAGACGGGGAGCTGAATTCATTTGAAGATTGCAGCAAGATAGACAGTGAAGAGAGTCGAACTCGACTACCCATGGACGAAGATGAGCTTGTCCATGACGGCCTTCCTTTTTGGGCATCACTGGAACCCAACATTATTCATTGGAAAAATGGCTGGAGTCTCATCTTACCCAAAAAAACGAGTTGTCCGAATCTGATCCTCGAAAACGGCCGATGTCGCACCTACGACACACGTCCGTTGGTATGTCGACGGCCCCAAATATTCCCTTATATCATGGAACAACTCGACGACCACAACAGCAATAAGTTTCGATTACGCAATATTATTCTAGCAATTACCGACTGTCCATACGTAACCGAACTACAAGATGAAATCACCGGCTACATCGCAGCTTGCGAACTGGAACCGATTTTTATGCGGAACAAACAATGAGCATTTTGGAAATCATTCTCCCCCTTCTCTCTTACCTGGCCGGATCAATACCTTTTGGCCTGATCCTGAGCCTACAACAGGGAGTAGACATACGAAAAAGCGGCAGTCGTAATATCGGAGCGACAAACGTCACTAGACTAATGGGTAAAAAACTCGGCATCGCCACTCTGATGGCCGATATGGCAAAGGGATTTGTACCCATGCTGGCCGCAGGATTAATCCTGGAACCCACCTCGGCCAACTACAACCTCATTGTATCTCTTTGCGGTGCCACAGCCGTTATAGGACATATGTTTCCAATCTATCTTGGATTTAAGGGCGGCAAAGGAGTTGCCACCGCGCTGGGAATTTTTCTCTATCTTGCACCGTTGGCAGTGTTATTCTGCCTGGCGACATTCATCGGGTCAGTCTATCTCACCGGTTACGTCTCACTCGGATCCCTTCTGGGATCGCTGATTATTCTTCCGGCACTTTATCTTTTAGCTGAACCATCCTGGAAAATCTATCTTGCGCTATTCGTCACCACTATGATCTGGATAAAACATCATGAAAACATCGGCCGACTACTCAGCGGTACGGAGAAAAGCATGAAAAAAAAGAAAACAGCGGACCCAACCATTATTGACAAAAAAGACAACTTAAAAGACATGTAGGCAAGCGGTATACTTCGAGATAGGATATTTTATTTTTTCTTCGACCCTATCAACCTCTACGGGCAAACGGTAAGGAAATCGTCACCTTAGTCCCCTTACCCTCCTCCGATTCCACCACCATACTACCACCATGGTTCCGTAATATGGCAAAAGAAATTTTTAAACCCAACCCCATTCCCTGTTCCGCTTTTTTGGTGGTAAAAAAAGGCTGTTCTATTTTGGCAAAAACAGCTGGTGCTATTCCCTCACCATTATCCTTTACCGAGATATGAACTTTATCATCCGAACAAAAAGTAGAAAAACATAGCTCACCACCACGCTTCATGGCATGTAATGAATTAATCGTTAGATTAAGTAAAACCTGATGAATTTTATGGAGATCACAAGTAACAAGAGGCAACTCGGAATAATTTCTTGAAATGATTACCTTATCACCATACAGGGGCTCAACCAACTGAATAATCGCATCAATCTCCTCATTCATGTTCACCGGGGTGCTTTGCATCCAACCCTCACCGGCATCCTCGTCCACAGGACACAATATCCCCCTGACCAATTTCAACCCAAACTGGATGCTATTACACATCTTATCCATAGGAAGAGGTAAAACTTCTCGTAAAAGAGGAGGACGGTCCTGACCACTATCCCTATAGGACTCTTCAATTTTATCAAAAGCAAATACAAAAATGGCTATTGAATTGTTTATAAAATTAAGCCCATTATTAACTTCGTGTAACAACTTAGCGTAATCAGCCTGCATTTCTTTCACGGGAACTACCGCCGACCTTGCCCTCACTCCACGTATCTCTCCCAAGACCATCTTTGCCTGCTCATTGAGCTTAGCCAACTGTACAGTATCATACCCAATTTTATCATCATTACAATTACGTAGCTCATTAAGCCGCTGAGAGACCATATCAAGCTCATTTAGTAAATCAGAATAAACAATGGTCAACAGACTCAGATTCATATCATGTGCTATTTGGTGCCCCATGACGACATGCTCCTCAATCTTTCCTTAACCTTCAACCCATTCATTCGGCTTCAACTAATTGACATTTCAATAAAATATATTAAGACACAGGCAAAACAACATTTTAGCAACACTACAAAAAGCATCAAATAAATAATTTAATTTTCAATGCCTCAAAATCATTCTACATCAATCATTTTGCCATAACAATGGGTATTATTAAACCCCCAACCTATTGATCAATATTTGTACCTGGTCAGAGGGTTTATAACTAACTAATTTAATCCACGATAAGATAGTAAATGGTCACAGGTGCCTCAGATTTAAACAGTAACTCCTGCTCGCTATAGCACATCTATGCAGACAGGGGCTACTGCATCAAGATGAGGTGGTTGTGACCACATGCAATATTTCTTTTCTTTTTTTGACAGAAGCAGAGAGGGTGTTTATAATTTTACAATTGATTAACTCATGTAGGAGACACTAATGAATACAATTAATTTTTCAAAAATATCCTTCAACTTCCTTTTCATCTCTTTTATAATGTTACTGTTTCTACTTGGAGGGTGCGCCAAAAAAGTACCTCATACTATCACCTTGGACAATGGTCAAAAAGCTATTCTCACCAAAGGAATAGTAAAAAAAGTAAATCTAAAAAATAACACCATTCTTTTCAAACAACTCAATGGTCC
>JAOTSI010000049.1 GCA_029865005.1 Desulfobulbaceae bacterium | reverse complement strand
AGGACCTGACCCATTATTGTTCATAATTCCTAGTTATCATCTCATTCCCTCCAGAATTGCTCTTCTTGGGTGTAGGGTGGTTATTAGTTTTTTGAGTTGGGCGTTGTTGACGTGGGTGTAGATTTGGGTGGTGGAGATGGAGTGGTGGCCGAGAAGTTGTTGGACGTAGCGGATGTCGACTCCGGCTTCGAGGAGGTGGGTTGCTGCGGTGTGTCTTAGCATGTGGGGCGTGATGCTGCGCTTGATATTGGCGGCGGCGGTGGCGTTATGAAGTAGTTTGCGGATGGTAGCGGTTGTTATGTTGGAGCCTCGGCTGTTAACGAGGAGCTTGGTGGGATTTTTGTCGCGGGATTGTCTTAGTTGCATATTTGCCCGCAACAGGATGAGGATTTCAGGATCGGTTATGAAAACCAGTCGTTGTCGATTCCCTTTACCGTTAATTAGGATGGTTCCGGCCAGAAGATCAATATCAGCGGGGGCGATACTGACCAGTTCCCCTACCCTTACACCGGTTGCAAAGAGTATTTCCACAGCAAGGAGGCAGGTAAAGTTATTAATCTCTTTTATTGAAGTTAATTTTGGTAAATCCTTTTCTGTTATTGAATTTGTGGCATGAAGGGAAAGGGTACTTCTGCAGTGTATTATTAGCTTTCCGATTTCGTCCCGTGTTAGGGCGCGAGGTAATTTTTTTGGAATAGCTAAACGTTCATTTAAGCGATAGAGCGGATCAATCTCGATATATTCCTCTTCCTCCAGCCATCTAAATACCGTTTTTAAGCAAGCTAAACGTCGTTTTACGGTGGTGGTTTTCAGCCCCTTTTCACGAAGCAGATAACTGAGAAAATCTCTGAATAGATGTTTGTCGCATTGGGTTAGTTTTTTGTCTTTACCGACGAAGGAGAGAAAATCGTTTATATCTATTTGGTAAGCTCGCAAGGTGTGAGATGAGAGGTTTTTTGAAGATTTAGAATAAGTTAAAAATCTACTGCATGCATCACTTACATTCATCGACGTCTTTTTCCCGTTACCTATATTCACAATTGATTAACTGAAATAGTTAATTTCGTAATGATTATTTTTCTCATTAAGCTCATTACCATACTTTATTGGATGAGGAAATATAGAAAGGTGATTGGGTTGGAGGGTGAATTTGGCCGTGTGGGGGAGAGGTTTGTTCGAGGAGGATTGGATTATGTTGCGGTTACAATTTCATTTAAGGGCTAAGTAAATAGTTTATTGTTCTTTTATGGTCGATGAGACATATATTTTATCCGGAACTATAATTAATAATCCTATCCGAACATAAAACTTGTAACTAATTGATTTAACAGAATGAGAGATAACAAATGGATAACGTAGCAGGTGTCTCATATTTTGGCAATTTTCGTTGTTCGACATGGTCCTTTCTATGTGGTCGGGAGAGGGGCATAATCCCCGATGCTGTGAACTTAAGCTATGACTTTGGAATATAACTGGATCCACCCCCATCCTGTCCTTCCCCCGTCGAGGGGGAAGAGACGTAGGTAGCCGGTTTTGTGTTTTCAAAATTACTTAAGTTAACAACATTCGCCACAGCGTGGTACCCCTACGGCCAATATTGTTTACTTACGAATTTCAAGGGCATCTCTCGATTCTGCCGGGCACCCACAGGGGGGTGCCCCTACAACTTCCGGGTAGATTCAACTCGTTGTGAAGTATACAGGTTTCTTAGGCCATATGTAAGAGGGTGGGAGGGGGAAAGAGACGTAGGGGAGACAGTTTTTAGTTTTCAAAATTCTTTAAGTTGACAACGTTTGCCATCGGGGCTCGGCTCTATAGCTAATATTGTAAACTTTTGCTTTTCAAGGGAATTTCTTGGTTCAGCCGGGCACCCACAGGGGGGTGCCCCTACAAATCCCGGGTATATTCAACGCGTTTGTGAAGTATACAGGTTTCTTAATCCATGTGAAAGAGGGTGGGAGGGGGAGAGAGACGCAGGGAGACAGTTTTTAGTTTTCAAAATTCTTTATGTTAACAACGTTTGCCATCGGGGATCGGCTCTTTAGCTAATATTGTAAACTTTTGCGTTTTAAGGGAATTTCTCGGTTCAGCCGGGCACCCACAGGGGGATGCCCCTACAACTTCCGGGTAGATTCAACGCGTTGTGAAGTATACAGGTTTCTTAGGCCATGAGAAAGAGGGTGGGAGGGGGAAAGAGACGTAGGGAGACAGTTTTTAGTTTTCAAAGTTCTTTAAGTTGACAACGATTCCCATCGGGGATCGGCTCTTTAGCTAATATTGTTAACTTTTGCGTTTCAAGGGAATTTCTTGGTTTAGCAGGGCACCCACAGGGGGGTGCCCCTACAAATCCCGGGTATATTCAACGCAAAGTTAAGTATACAGGTTTCTTAGGCCATGTGAAAGAGGGTGGGAGGGGGAGAGAGACGTAGGGAGACAGTTTTTAGTTTTCAAAGTTCTTTAAGTTAACAACGTTTGCCATCGGGGATCGGCTCTTTAGCTAATATTGTTAACTTTTGCGTTTCAAGGGAATTTCTTGGTTTAGCAGGGCACCCACAAGGGGGGGGCCATTGCCGTCAAGCTAAGACTGGAAACGAATAGTATAACAATGTATTAATGGATTAAGGCGAGCCAGCCGAAGGGCGATCACAAGGATCGCCCCTACGCACGCCCGTAGCATTAGGAATATAAGATTAAATGATTAACGCATCAGCTCTTATCAAATTGCCGTTACTCCACAGGTTTGGATTAAAGGGGGATCCTTTTGACATCCCAAGGTTTTGCCTTAATCTAATACTATATTTTCTTGCTTTCAGGTCTTAGCCAGACGGCTATGGGGGGTGCCCCTACAACTTCACGGTAGATTCAACGTGTCCTTCCGGCAAGCCTGCAAAAAGCAAAAAAATAATCCCCGCAGCTGATCAAAAATCAACTGCGGGGATTTATGCGTGATGCGAATTTTCTGCTTAGCCGAATGACCTCAGATGGCTTATGTGGGGAGGGATGAAGTATAATTCCAGGGCATCCAACTCGTCGGTGCAATCTTGACCTGCTCATGGTTCACTATGAGGGCGGTGAGGTATTCAAAAGAATTCACTCCTGCTAATTCGCAGGTATAGATGAGGCTCATGTAGACATCACCGGTGTGGGCGCCGTTTTCAGTTCTAAAAAATAAGGAATTCTTTCGATTCAAGATGGCCTTTTTTAAGGCCCGTTCACAGATATTATTATCCAGCGGTGCATTGGGAACGCGCATAAAGGCAGTGAGTCCTTCCCAATGGTTGATCATGTACTTTACTGCACGCCCGGTATCGGAGTTCGGTTCCACTATTTTGTCGGCAAGCTGTTTATGCAACCATGTATGCAATGTTTCCATCACCGGTCCGCTATGCTCTTGATGGTAGCAAAGACGCTGATAACCATCCATCCGTTGCTTTTTGGCAAGCGCATCGAAATGATATACCTTTGCCAATGCTTCAATTACGAAAGAACATACTTCCGGAAAACTCAATGCGGCATCGACAAAGTTTCGACGGGCATGAACGAGGCATAGCGCCAGTATTGTGAGATGCGCCGGTGAAATATTTCTGCTCGCCGCATCGCACATTTGGATGGGCGGATCTTTCCCATCTTCCCGATGATCTAGAACCTTGGCCATGTTTTCACCGGCATGTTCACGCCCGGTGAGGAATAAAACGATTTTATTCTCCTGAAACAAAGAGACGAGGCCTGTGGTGAAAATGCCTTTTCGCTTGGGATTTTCCAGTTTGTTTTCTTTGATCAGTGAGAGGATTTTGCTGTCGGTGTCATCATTGTGAAGGACTCCTCCTTGGGCGGCCGACCTGATAAATTGATCAAAAATGGGATCGAAGTATTTGGTGTGCCCGTTGATCACATCCCATTGGGTTGATGAGGGAAGCGGAATGCCAAGGTTTCCCTGGAATCCTGCCAGGCGATTGAAAGGCATCCCGCTGCCGTACTTGAGCAGACCGATCATGACGGCGGCGGATGCATCATATTTTTTGCTGCCTGCCTCAGCGGGCATGGGTGCGGTGAAAATTTTTTGACAAAGATTGCACCGTAATTTTTCTAACTCGTAAACCGTTGCCTGAAGAGGAGCAACGCCTTTTATACGAATTTCGACACCGGGCTCGGTAAGCGCATAGAGCTTGCCTTCTTTGCACTCCGGACAAGGGGAATTGGCCGTTAGCTCCGGATGCTTCACCCCGATCCGGTCCGCTCTCTGGTAGTCTTTTTGACCATTACGGCCGTGGCCCTTGGCCTTTTTCTTCTTTTTTTGGTAGCCGCCTTTGGATTTTTGTGCGTCCTCGTCCTCGCCCGCGCCCTTGCCCTTGCTCTCGTCATCCTTGCTGGTTATGACATTGTCTTTTTTCTCGGTGCTCGCCCCGAAAAGTCTCCGCAGCATTTTTTTGATGGTGACGGCCTTTTCATCTACCGATTGGCTCAGTAAAACGAGATTTTCAATCATCGCCTTGATGAGTGCCGCATCGCCTTCCTGTAAAGTGCCCGCTTCAACCCGTTGAACCAACTGCTCCAGTTGTTCCATGTCAAGGTCAATGCGTTTTTTCTTAGATTTCGGTGTACGAGATTTTTTTCTTTTCATCCTTACGCAATCTCGGCATGAGAGGGCACAATTGTTAAATTATGAAGTTATTGCGCTTGATAACCAGCGATATAGCATTAACTACACTCCCTAGCCTGATTTTGCACGGATTTTTTTTTAAAGTTAGACTGCCAATAATGATGATTCAACTTTTCGCCAGGATGGGGACACGTTAGCTAACTCAGGATTACCGTTCCAAAGCAGCATTTGTAGTTCATGAACCGCAAGCGAATGAAGCCGAGAGTCATTTTTTGATGGCCACCAGCGAAAACTGCCTTGGGATAACCTTTTTTGACACAGCCAAAAGCCTTGACCATCATATACCAACAGTTTGAGGCCGGTACGGCGGCGATTACAAAAAACGAAAATGGTCCCCTGCATGGGGTCGAGTTGGAAAAAGCGGCGACAGATACCACACAGACCGTCTATTCCTTTCCGGAAGTCGACCGGTTCAACTGCCACCAGTATACGCATCTGAGGAGTGAGTTGGATCATAATTGCACCCCCAAAAATGCTCGCCCCAGCGCGACCAGATCAACGGACTGATTGGCCGTGAAGTACATTTTCATTTTATCGCCATGGCGATTTTCCATCTCAACAACACAGTGCGGGTTGCCAGAAGGAGGCGATGAGGGTAATTCAAGAAAGGACGGCGACACAGGCAACGCATCATCACTGGCGGAGCACTTAACCTGTTCAATATGCTTAATCAGGTCGTTATAATTAAGACTGAGCGCCTTGGAAACTTTGTAGGCGGGGATACGGTCTGTAAGACGTACGGCGGCTTTCCAGAGTTCAAGCGGGATAAGGCATCCCGGTGTTTTTCTGTTCCGCCAGGCGGTAAATTGCTTTTGAATATCTTCAATATTGTATTCTTTTGACCCTGACAGTTGTTTCATCGGTTATCCTCCCGTGTTGTTAATGGATAACCGCTATGTACTCTGTGCCGGCGCGAAAGTCACACAGGCCTGCCGGAGGGACACGATTCAACGCTTAGTGAAATATACACGTTTTGTAGTATTGACTTTACAACTTGCTGAGGCTTTGTTGGACAACTTTTATATCCATCAGGCTAAGGCTGGAAACTTGTCAATATTATGAACATTGACTCCATAGAGGAAGCAGCTTTCGGTTTTACCGCGTGGCCACTAGGAACCAGTCCCACATACAGCTGCCGGGTAGCTTCAATGTTTCGTAAAATTAGTAACTTTTGTTTAAGTCTACAATATCGCCGGGTCAGGGTCTGGGGAACTGGCCTAGGCCGGTCCATTCAAGCTGCTCAACGATGTCCCCATCCAAACAGACCTTGGCGGTTTCGATTAACTGGTTACCAAAAACATCAGTGACTCGGAGGATGGGACAGCCCGCGCCGAACCCATTGTCGGCAATGAAGTAGTTATATTGAGTGCGTGGCACTACCTCCCAGGCGGAGTCTCTGAGTAGTTCAACGCTAGCGACCGGATTACGATGGTTGAGCAGCTGGATACCGGTCCACCACTGGCTGCTTCCGTCCTTGTAGCGAAATTGCACCGGCCCGTCCAGCGGCACGCTGACTAATTGCCAATTGATCGATACATAGCCCGCATCGAGATCATCAATTTCAGCAAAGGCCTCAGTGCTGAGGTCGAGATGGTTTGCCGTGCAGAGGCCACCGTCACAACGGTCGACAATCTTGACCGTTATGGAACCCTTCCGGCCAGTCACCAAGGCATAGGCTCCGCACATGGTGGCATTGTCATAGCTTTGCCCGTTAATGACAGGATTATTGTAATCTTCGGTGTTCAGGGCTGCTACATATTGGGGCTCTGGCAGGGCGTCGAACATGCAGTTACCGTTTCCGTCAGCCTGGTAATAGGTTGCCGTGCCAACGCGTTGCTCATCATAGGGAACTTGTTGGATGGAAACAACAGCCGCCAGAATGGCTGGCATGATTAAATGAATTTTGCTCATTTTGATGACTGATAATCACTGTAAGGTTGCTAAAAACTCTTGGTGATAATATGTAAGGGCCACGGAAAATAATAAATATCCCAAAATTGCGCAGGATTTTTAGTCTTCTTTTTTTATCAAGGCAATAGGCGCATAGTATTACTATGTAACTGTTGCCTTGATAAAGAAGACGGCTAAAAAGACAAGCAAGATGGGATAATTTATTTTTTCCGCGGCCCTAAGTGGTCACACAGACACCTCATCTTCAAGCGGTAACCCTTTGCCCGCATAGATGGGCTATAGCGAGCAGCGGCAACTACATTTAAATCTGAACCATATGTGATCACTTACTATCTCGCGGTGTATAAAATCAGTTAGTTATAAACCCTGTAATCAAGTACGGTTTTTTTTTCGAGGCCTTACCTCCCAACCACATTATTCTATAACCTTATCGTATTTAAACTCAAAGCTCAAGGTTCTCGAAACATAATTTGCCTGTCATTACATGGTAATTACTATTATATTCATATCCAGCCGTCATCATTTCTATGGGCCGACGCGCTGTCATCACGGCTAATCGGAAAACGCAAAATTGTAGACTTTAGGCTCACACGGGTCGCTTTCCGATTTTACCTTGCACCAACAAGGGGGAACAAGGCTGTTAGTTTAAACTATTAATTAGAGAGCACCCCTTTCAAGCGGAATCGTTGGACACCCCATGCTGCGCAGTATAGTAGCAGGCCAAGTCCATATAGTTGATAGCGTTGTTCGGGGGGGATACCGAGCAGAGTTGCTCCGCCTCCCGGATTGAGGAGTATAAAGGTTGCTGAGAGTAAAATCGGGGCTTCATACCATTTCAGTTTGATTAGAAACCAACCTTGGGCCACATTTTCAAAGGCCGCCATCCCCACTAAGGCCATGGAGAATACCAGCAAACCTTGGGGCCAGGAATAAATATTATGGAGGATCAGGTCTGGGTTGAAAATAAACATAAAAGCGATAATGGATGTGCGGATATCGTAGAGAAATCCCTGGATACCAGTGGGAATTGCCTTTGCATGGGCAATGGCTGCCGCAGCGTAGGCGGCCAAGCCCACCGGTGGGGTGTCGTCTGCCAATATCCCGAAATAGAAGCAAAAAAGATGTGCCGCCATAATCGGGATGGCGAAGTTATAAAGCCCTCCCACTTCAACGATAATGGGAGCGGTGAGGGATGCCATAACGATATAAGTGGCCGTGGTCGGTAACCCCATACCAAGTAATAAGCAGGCTGCTGCGGTAATTGCCAAGAGGAGATAAATATTTCCTTGGGCTAAGGTCTCAACTATCTGGGTGATCATGGAGCCGATACCCATATTAACCACTCCGACAATAATGCCGGCTGCCGCACAAGCCAAAGCAACGGGCATCATATTCTTCGCCCCGCGCACCATCCCCTCAACCATAATCCGGCCTCCGGCCTTGCAACCACTGAGCAAGCCAGTACCAGAACGCATTGAACGTCTAATTTCCTGGTAAAAGATCACCAGGACAAGCAGCATAATGGAACGAAAAGCTGCCATTTCAGGGGAATGTCGCAGAACCACCAGTTCATAGAGCAACATGGCCAATGGAGGCAGATAGTGAAGTCCTTTTTTAAATATTTGCCAAAAATCAGGCAGTTCGTCCTTAGTTAGGCGACGTAGGCCAAGTTTGCTCGCCTCCAGATGGGTAATGCAAAAAAGGCCAAAATAGGAAACAAAGGCTGGAATAGCAGCAGCTTTTACCACTGCCAAATATGGCACGTTGACATACTCGGCAATAATAAAGGCAGCAGCCCCCATTATGGGTGGCATGAGTTGGCCATCCGTGGAAGCGGCAACCTCGATGGCTGCTGCTTTTTTGGCTGGGTAACCAATTTTCTTCATTAAAGGAATAGTGAATGGACCGGTGGTTACGATATTGGCGATGGATGAGCCGGATACCAAACCGGTAGCTGCGGAAGCCACCACCGCCGCCTTAGCCGGACCGCCTTTAAATCCTCCAAGCAGCGACATGGCAAGGCTTGTGAAAAATTTACCAGCCCCGGCTCTATCGAGCAGAGCTCCGAAAAGCACATAGAGAAACACAATGGAGGAAGAAACACCCAAGGGAATTCCGAAAATCCCCTCGGTGGATAAGCTGATATTACTAACGTATTTTCTCAGCGATACTCCTTTAAACGCCAGCAGATCAGGGAGATGGGGCCCGAGAAAAGCATAAGCTGTGAAGAGGAGAGCGATAATGGCGAGAGCAGGACCAATAATCCGGCGCGAACCTTCCAACAGTAGCACAACCAGCGCAATACCCAAAATCAAATCACGGGTCAGGGGCAGTCCAGCCCGAGAGGCCAATCCTTGATAATCAAAAACAATATACAGGGCAACCAGAGCAGATAGGATGGCCAGCACCAAATCCATCCAAGGGATACCTTCGCGTTGTCCTAAGAAACGGGGAAAACGAGTGGGGGTTTTAAGAGCAGGCTCTAATGAGAAGACCAGAGCCATGGCAAAAGCCAGGTGAACAGCCCGCACGGTAGTGGAATCGAGCACCAAAAAACCCGCCAGAGCAAGTTGAAAACCGCACCACCCAAGGGCGATACAGGTAACGAAAAGATTGCCGAATTTACCCAGGGTGCGAATATCACCGGTTTCCGCCTTGAGAAAATCATCGGCACTTGCGGCTGTTTTTTTCAAAATTGACCTTGTTTACGAAATAATGGAGGATTTAGCGAGGGGCTTCAGGTGACAAAGTAGGGAAACGTTGAGGTAGCATGAGATCTATGAGTAACTAGGCCGGATCCACAGAGGATTACTCTTGCTTACCGGCCCTACGTGATTAAATACACGCGAGTATTAAACGGCTACCTTGCCAAATCCATACCTTTTTTCAACATACCAGGTGAACGGTTACAGGTTAGGTGGGGAAATGCTAGATAAAGAAAAAAATATTATAGCAGTTTCGGATCAATATCCTTCAACATACCAGCCGCTTTATAATAGCGAACCGCACCAGCATGGAGGGGAGCGGAAAGACCTTTTAGCATATCCTGTTTGGTCAAGGTGGAGTAGGCAGGATGTAATTTTTTAAATTGCTCAAAATTATCGAACACCTCTTTGGTTATGGCATAAACCACGTCATCGGCAACCTTTGCGGAAGTAACCAAGGTAGCTTTCACTCCGATGGAGAGGGTGTCTTCGGTATTGAGTGCATTGGGATAAGAGGCTTGAGGAATGAGTGCGGTGGCGTAATAGGGGGTAGCGGCAAGTAATTTATCAATGCCGGGACCGGATACGGGAACGATACGTACCTTTATTCGGCCTGATGTTGCTTCCTTTATATTTCCATTGGGGTGACCAACTGTGTAAAAAAAGGCATCAAGTTTTCCATCCTGAAGAAGGGAGGGGGCCTCCACCGCCTTGACCTGTTCAGCCTTTACTTTATCAAGAGCTACTTCATATGCTGCCAGCACATCCTTAGAATTTTGCAATTGACCGGAACCCGGATTTCCAATATTGACCCGCTTACCCGCCAGATCGCTCACCGTTTTTATTCCGCTCTGTTCCGAGGCAATAAGGGTAATGGCCTCTGGATGAATGGAAAATACTGAACGTAATTCCTTGCGCGGTCCAACCTCTGACCATTCCGCCATACCTTGGGAAGCCTGATACTGTCGATCCGACTGGGCTACGCCAAATTCCAAATCACCGGAGAGCACCGCGTTAATATTATATACTGACCCCGCAGTGGATTCGACGGTGGCTTTTATATTATATTCCTTAGCCTTCTGGTTTACCATCCGACTGATGGCCCCACCGGTGGGATAATAGACCCCGGTCACTCCGCCTGTCCCTATGGTGACAAAGGTGCGGGACAATGCCACTGATTGGCAAAAAAAGGTTGTTAAGATACCGAAATACAAAACCATAAGAGCTTTTTTCATAACATACCCCAAATATATACTTAATTAATAGTTAATAATTATCATAACAAATGAGACTGACTTGGCAAGTTGAGGATGAAATAATCATGGATTCCAACTCCAACCACCAGCAACAAGGTTATTGTTCAATTATGGTCAGAGTTAATACCAAATCAAATGAACACCACGACTCACAACATATACTAACAAGCTGAGCAAATAGACAAACACCCTTAATGTGGACTTCTATCAAGTGAAAACACCCAGAACAAAACGGGTAATTGTACCAATATTATTTAAGCAAGGGATGAGGTAAGCTCAAAGAAAATATTCCAAACATGATTTATCATCCATTACTTCAACCAAAAGGAAAGTATCTGGTCACAACCACTCCATTTTCATGCGGTAGCCATGCCTGCGTAGATGGACTATAGCGAGCAACGGCAACTGCTGAATATAAAGCACCTATCACCATTTACAATCTTGCTACCCAATAAATTAACCAGTTACAAACCCTGTGATCAGGTACAAGGAGGAGCAATGAAGAAAGTACGTCAAATGGGACTATTTTTTGTTTTTATTATAATTGGATGTGCGAATATTACATTTGCAGCGGATCAGGACCGAACCCGTCTCCGGGAACATATGGACGCCCCTGCTGGAGAAATGATGCACGATCAGCTTCGCGAGCAGAAACGAATACACGATCGGGATATTTACGGCTGGCAAATGATGACCCCGGAAGAGCGGGATCAGTATAGAGAAACAATGAACAAACTAAAAACCGAGACCGAAATGGAACGGTTTCGCCATCAACATCGCGAGATGATGGAATTACGTGCACGGGGCCGAAACATGGAATCTTCGGAGCATCCCGGTTATGACATGCATCAGGAACGACATGAATACGGAAATCACCCCAGGCCACCAGACCATCCGGTTCGTCCTTACGCCCCCGACCACCCAGATCCACCTACTCCACCCAACCGCCCGGAAAAACCAGAGAGGCACGGAATGGACGATCGCCCTGAACGTCCAGACAGAGGGCACGGCGGTCGTCGATAAATGTAAATGGTCACTTCCCCGGATAGATGGGGCAATAGCGAACAGCGACAACTACATAAACCTGAACCACCTGTGACCAGATACGTTCTAGCCTTAATTTAAAAAGTAACAAAAAAAATAACGTTCTGTTTTTTATGTTACTTTTTTTATTAGTTAGAAATATTGGCCACAAGGGTCGCCTCTACGCCTGCTACGAAGCAGGCCCTAGACTAGAAAAACCATATTATATTGTGTCACTTACCCTATAAATAGCATCAAAATATTATTTCAAATCATCAATGAACTTATTAGAGGTCTCGATGGACTCGTTCATTCTTTTGATCAAATCATCAATACGCACCCGAAGAGTGGAGAACTCATTACGGAGGGAACCGATGGCTTGGGCATTCAAATTATGTTTTAAATAGAGCACATTATCATGCAATGTCTGCATTACCGGTGCCATACTATCCTTAGCGCGCCGCATGGCCCGATGCATGACTTGATAACGGGCGTTAGTTTCGTCAAGCTGTTGCTTACTCTTTTCGCGAAGTTCATTGTTACGATATTGAACTAACTCATCTTCCCATTCTTCGAACAGATCTTCAGCTACATCTTCAACCCTTTCAATTCGATCGGCCACGGCATCGGAAGCTTCTTTGGATTTTTCATATTCAAAATTAAGATTTTCGTAGGCGATTTTTAAATCGGTATCCTCAAGTTGCACCACAGACTGGAATTTCTCCAGAGCAGATTTAAACTGCTCCTGAGCCTCTGCTTGTGAATCTCTGGCACCTTCGACCCGGGCAACAAGAATATCTCGCTTATGAACACCGACCTTCTCCATCATCCCATAGTAGGCGGAGGAACAACCAGCAAGTGGCGCAACAAAAAGCATTAAAATAAGTAATCCCCTGATAGAGAAGATAAACGAGGGTTTCATATACAGTTCTCCTTTCATCACAAAAAGCATATTAGAAACTCGGAAGAAATAAATTAAGCTAACATTACACAAGATTTGATTTCATTTTAAAGACACGGCAATGGACACAAAGCTGGGTTATGTAGCTATTACCGTATCAAAAAAAAGAGACTAGTAAGATTGTTTAATTGATTACTTCCGCGTTCCTCAAACACTGTGTGAATAATTAATCTAAATTAACTCACAGTTATAATAATGTACCCACAGCCAAAGAACAATACCCAACAACCTGAAAAGTTACTTTTTTCGTTTGTTCTAATTTTCGGAACCATGGGAAGGAGAAGCCCAACCGAACCATGTTCCCGTAGGCCTCTGAATACTATTGTAGTCGGGAGCAAGCATAGTGACCAGATAATTAATAGGGGATGATCCATCCGCGTTGGAGACAAAGTGCAACTTCCCTATAATAAAAAGACAAAATGTCGTTGCTGTCGGTTCATTATCGCCATAAAGAAGGCCCTGAAAATCATAACGTCCCGCTTGATCTTCATATTGAAAAATAATAGATGGTTGTTCATTCTCTCGCCACAAGAAACTATTTTTAACAAGAGGATGGTTTTCTAATTGTAATTGAGCACTAGGTGGCTCAGCATTAAAGTCTAGGAGTAATTTTATCTCCGAACTACCGAGAGGTCGAGTTGTCCTAAGGGTTGGTGCTGGAATTAGGTCATCAATGGTTAACTCTTTCGGAACGGATACCACCACTGATTCGCTTTGCTTAACATCTTTTCCACTTGGCGATAGGGCATGGAAGACGTCCTCTTTTACATCGCTAATATTAGATACAGTGGTAGAGTCAATATTCGATGATTTATTTTCAATTACCGAAGAAGTTTGAACTACCTCATCATCACTGACATCTAAATGATTAGTTATAGTTTTCTGTGGGTAATTCATGGTGTAATTTAAAAATCCGAAAAATAATAGAACAAAAAGTATAATGGCAGGAATGAATAATTTTTCTGTAATTTTCTTTTTTTCTTTGCCATTAACCGGCCATTTAAGTGTAACTGCGGACATAGCCGGATCATAATCATGCTCAGAATTACTAATTCGGAGCGAATCGCCTCCCTCATCAGATAAACTATTATACAGAGCATTCTCCAAAGCAACTGCCAACTCAGTTCCCGTAGCATGCCTATTCTGTCTATCCTTGGCCAACGCCTTTAAAATTACCTCATTAACATTGGTTGGCAGATTAGAAACCTGTTCACATGGCATGGGCAATGAATCATTGATATGTTTGATAACCACTGCAATTGGCGTTTCAGCATAGTAAGGAAGGCTACCGGTTACCATTTGGTACATAACCACGCCAAGAGAATAAATATCGCTTCGGCCATCAACTTCCAAGCCCATTCCTTGCTCTGGAGATATATAAGCCGGGGTTCCAATTATTTTCCCAGCATGAGTAAGTTGACTAGCTCCTTCAGTGATAGTCGCCACTCCGAAGTCACTTAATAAACAATTGCCTTGCTGATCGAGAAGAATATTAGCTGGTTTTATATCTCTATGAATTACCCCATGGGTATGAGCATAATCAAGGGCACTACCCACCTGGGATATAATCCGAAAAACATCTCCCAGTTTGAATATTGGATGTTTTTGCATGAGATTGGATAATGATCCACCTTCCACCAAACGCATTACCAGGTAGGTGTATTCATCAGTGTGTCCAAAATCATAAATAGGCAAAATATGGGGATGCTCAAGTCGAGCAATAAGTTTGGCTTCGTTATTAAAACGCCTAATAAAGGAAGGATCTTCTGCAAGATGACTTGGTAAAATTTTAAGAGCTACATAACGATCAATATTTGGCTGGTAGGCTTTATAAACAGAAGCCATACCGCCCTTACCCAAAGCGGCAACGATATGATAGCCGCCAAGTTTTTTCCCAATTAAATGATCCATAGTCGCTACAATTAAAAATAACTCTCAATCTCGTTAAACTTTACTCACTAACGAGAGAGGTATAAAGAAAGATATATATGCCTCGATTGTTTCACAGATATTTTGTTTCGAAACAATGGAATGCTAAATAAACAGCCTTCATTATAAAAAAATATAATACAGTATTACTACTACTCCTTCCCAACACAGAAAAGGAACCAAAAAACCATAACTCAACGACCTCTGCTATAACATAGTCATATAAATATATGTTAAGTCGAAATCAAGCCATTCTGTCTTCCACTACTTTACTAATCAGAGTTGAAAATTCCGCTTCAATCTTCACGGAAGATCGTATTGCATATAGCGGAAGATCCGATCCTGCATAGCCTAACTTCACTATATCTTTTTCAGTTGCCACCAAGGCGGAAGCACCTTTTTCCATAGCCTGATGGGTAATTTTGTTTATGTCCTCTTCCTTATAAGCATAATGGTCAGCATAAGTCTTAAAACCAACCACCTCCAAGCCGAGATCCATCAGGGTATGACGAAAGCTATCCGGTTGCCCTATGGCACAAAAACCGAAAACTTTTCCGGTGAGCATTTTGGATTTATGCGTGAATTCACTACCTGGAGAACGGCTCACTAAACCATCCACCTCTTGAGAGCTAAAAAAAACTGGCTTATCAGGAAACCGTTCATGCAAAAGGGCTACAAAACGTTCTGCTCGTTCCCTATTACGAGAGCAAACATAGGTTAAGACAAAAGCGTCGCAACGATTTAAAGCCTTTATCGGTTCACGCAAATCGCCACCGGGAAAGACTCTACTGTTACCCGCTAAAGTATCAGCATGAAAAAGTACTAGGTTCAAGTCCCGTTGTACCGCCATATGCTGGAAGCCATCATCCAAAATAAT
>JAOTSI010000334.1 GCA_029865005.1 Desulfobulbaceae bacterium | reverse complement strand
TATAACCACTGTGAGCAAACCAGCTGCCCTGCCCACGGCAATAAGGACCTACGATGCTGGTTAATTACTGAAACACACTGCAAGGGTACGGAAATCATAAAAAGCGAAGTCAAAGCTGAATTCTGCAGACATTGTGAAATCATGGAAAACTTGGTACTTGTTGACTATCAACCATTTACAGTTTCCCCTGAACTAAACGGAGCAACATCCACCTCAAATAATAATAAAAGAAAACTACTCGTCATTGATGACAACCCAGAAGTAATCGACCTTATCAAAAAGAACATTGGAAACAACTACAAAGTTATCGGGTTACTCTCTGGCAGAAGAGCAGTTGAAGAGGCAAAACTCATTGAGCCCGATGCCATAACGTTGGACATCATGATGCCAGAGATTAACGGATGGGAAGTCCTACAAGCTCTTAAAAATGATCCTTTGACCAAAAAGATACCAGTTATAATCCTTTCCATCATTGATGAGAAGAAAATGGGATTCGGCTTAGGAGCAGCCGAGTATATGGTTAAACCCGTGGATAAAAATTTATTACTACAAAAATTAAAAAATCTTGAAAAAATAGCCCTTATCAAAAAAATACTCATAGCAGATGAAGAGTCAGGCCACGGCGAAACAATAAGTGCCCTCTTACTAAGATCAGGTTATGATACTTTTATGGTCGCTAATACGAAAAAACTTAGTAGTTATCTCAAAACAACGGTTCCAGATCTGATAATCCTCAACCTCAACATCCCAAACGGAGAGTGTTTTGAGATTTTACAACAAATAAAAGATGAGGATCGCTTAAAAAATGTACCTCTGATAATTATCACTCGAGACAACCTGAAAAAAGAAGAACTAGACGAACTCAATGGGAGAATTCAAGCAACCTTGAACAAAAGCCTCTTTACCCCGGAAGAATTACTCACCGAGCTCAAAAAGACGATAAAATCGATCTAACAAACATCGGCAACATAATGAACAACGACAAAACAGCCAAAACAATTCTTGTAGTTGACGACAATGAAGACAGCAGGGAGCTTGTGGTTAAAGTACTAAAAAGACAAGGATACACTCTTTGCATGGCCATTGACGGGGAGGATGCCTTAATCAAGGTGGCTCAGGAACAACCCGACCTAATCTTAATGGATATATCTTTACCTAAAATGGACGGTCATGAGGTAACTAGAAGACTTAAAAACGATATCAAATTTCAAGATATTCCGGTTATTGCCCTCACCGCCCATGCAATGAAGGGAGATAGGGAAAAATCCTTGGCCGCTGGTTGCGATGATTACATCTCAAAACCATTTAACATCCGAGAACTTCCTGATTTTATAAAAAAACATCTATTATAATTTTATTCAATACAACCTTAAGCAAGTCTTAAAAAAAGTTTTTATCTTATCCATGATTTTAGATAGCCAAACGAATTATTATATAACAAACAATGACCAGTAACCGTTCACCGGGTTGTAAAGAAAAGTTCTACAACATCGAACTGGTAAACGCTTACAATGACCACTATAAACCGATATGATAATATAGATATTAATGCGTGATCATAAGTAAGAATAACCGAATTTTTTTCACCCAAAAGCAACTCACTTTAGTGATCATTTCAAGAAACTAACACACGGAAAATAAATTGAAAATTTTAATCGTTGACGATACGATTGACACAGTTGAACTGCTCACCAAAAGATTGCGTGCCGAGGGGTATGATACCGAACAAGCATTCGACGGTCAGGAATGCCTTGACAAGGTGGAGCCATACCAGCCGGATTTGATCATTCTTGATGTGATGATGCCAAAAGTTGATGGATTTGAAGCTTGCCATAGAATTAAAGAAAATGAGGCCACCAAACATATCCCCATCCTCATGCTCACTGCCAAGAGTGAAATTCCCGATAAGGTCAAAGGGCTGGATACCGGTGCGGACAGCTATCTAACAAAACCTTTTAATTACAAAGAACTATCAGCAAATATTCGCTCTTTACTCACCAAAAAAAATGCCACAGAGAAACAAGCTCAAAAAGAGAAATTCTTTGCCCTTGACCAGATGGTTGATGAAGTATCACATGAAATTCGTAACCCCCTGGTTTCCATCGGTGGGTTTACCAGACGAATTCGTAACAATTTAGATAAGGATGATCAGAACCGAAAATATTTAGACATTATCCTCCAAAACGTCACGACTCTTGAAAGGATGATGAACCATCTCATCGGTCTCAAACAAGCTGCTGTAATTTATATCGAAGAAACAGACATAAACACGGTAGTACTGAACTCACTCGCCAAACACCGTAAAAAAATAACAGAACTCGGTATACTTTTAACAACCAATCTCGCATCCGACCTCCCGCACCTCCGTTTAGATACGGACAACCTTACTTTGGCCTTGGGGAATATCATCGAAAACGGACTTGAGGCAATGGTGGGTGAAAAAAAAGAGCTCACCATTAGAACCGAGATAACGGAGGGCAATGTAGAAATAAGTATCAAAGACACCGGAAAAGGTATCGCTCGCGAGAAGATTAAAAATATCTATGATCCATTTTATACTGGCAAAACACATGGACCAGGTCTTGGTTTGTATCTAGCACTAAAGATAATACAAAATAATAAAGGGACAATCAGAGTGGAAAGTGTGGAAAATCATGGAACCTGCATTAAGGTTCGATTACCAATTCAACAATAAGCCTATGATTTAATCACACCTTATCGCCTCTAATGCATCTTCCTATCAGCAAGATTATCCTAATCCAGTAACCGATTCAACGTATCTAGTCACAAGGTTCGTTACTAGCTCATTTAATACTATGCGAATCTGCTAGTGGTCAATGGTGCCTCAGATTTATGCAGTTGCCACTGCTCACTATAACCGTTCTATGCGGGTAGTGGTAACCGCATGAAGATGAGATGTCTGTAACCAAGTACGATTCAACTCTTAAGAAAAAAGCCTAATTCCTTCTCAAATGGATCAATATCAATAAATTGACCCCCTAAATAACTCCCACGAATTACTTTCAAAACTAACTCTTTCTTTAAAAATTGTTTCTTTTTTCCATCAAGATAAAATTCAACCATAACCCTCTGACCAATACGCATATACTTTGACAATTCCATTTTAAATCCAACACCACTAAATGAAAGATTTTCTATCTCAACTGGCTGCTCCTCTACATAACCAGATCCCAATACTTTTATCACTCCGGATAACTGCGTTTTCTTACGATAATACTGCCTAAAATCTAATAATACTAAAAATATTTGACCACATGGACACCGAACCTTTAAAAAATGTTTTTTATCCCTATAAATTCCAACAGGAATATTCTTCGTTAAATTACAGCCAGGACAAACAATAGTTGTCGTATTATTTTTTCTGACAAAGGTTTTTACTTGCTGCATAGTTTAAAAAAAATTTGCTAAATTTCTACAAGGGGCAATGAGTTACACCAACATCATGCAAATCAAGCTTCTTTTTTATGCTACAACCATTCTTAATTTCAACATATTTATGACTATAAATTACCATACCTAATCAAAAGCAAATAAATTGTAACTCTCTTTAGTATTAATTTACAGACAATTATTTATTTTTTTTACAAAAATAAGATTAAATATCAATACCATAACAGCTAAAATACTTTCTTGCTTATAAACAATAATCATTTCTATTGCATTTATGTATAATTCCAGCCGAATAGTTAAACAGATAAAATAAAACTTATTATCCATAAAACTATAACAAACACGCAAAGTCACTTTAATGGGGTCTATTTGAAATCTACTATTTTTACCTGCGACATAAGTAAAAAACTGTTACCTTAAATTAAAATTTTTCTTGATAAAAAATTACCCTTTATATTTATCTTTTCTCTTTATATTCAACATAATAATGACCAGTCACATACATATTAAATCCTCTTTGATACTGCTCGCCAGTATCATCACAATGGTATTAATTGCCTATACCATGATTCGTTCGCACATAGAATTTCGCGACACCATGGTGATTCAAGCTCAACAGCAACTACTAACCATTGCAGAAACTACAGCAAATAACGTAGAGAATTTTATTTTTATTCCTTCTGTTGCATTAAACAAAGCAGCTTCTTTAACCATACAGGCTGCCGGCAACCCACAATCCACCACAAACAGCTCACTCCAAAAACAACTACCACTACAAACATTCTCTCTTATTTACGGCAAAGGACTAGACGCTGTCTTTATCCTAGATCTTACAGGGAAAATTATACTTTCATATTCCCCTGTAACAGGAGTAACAAAAATTCCTGAAAGAGGAAAACTTGACCCTTATGCCATATCCTCAGCACTAAAAAACCATCGTACCTATATAGGCACTGCCTTTTTTAATGAAAATGAAGAACTGACCATCTCCATAACAGAACCTATTCTAAACGATCAAAAAATATTAATCGGCCTAACCCAACGGATACTAAACATAAACTATTTAACTAGAACCTTAATTAAGCCGATCCAAAGCCAAGGGGCAAAACACACCTGGATGTTTGACCAACGCAAGGTTATTCTTGCTCACCCCACATCCGACTATGTTGGGTTATCAATCTCGGATATCATAAAAAAACTTCATGAATCATCAGGCGAACATTTTCACTCCCATGAACTTAAGGAACATATCAGCAAGGATCACGCCTATTTCGATAAAGTTCTTGTTAAAAAACAAGGTACGGGTATTTTCAAATCATGTAGTTCGTATGACAAGGAACTGGTCGCCTATCATACTATTAAAATAGGAGATAAAAGGTGGGGACTGGTGGTTACCTTGCCCTATAATGAAATAGCCGGACCGGTAACTGAACATGGCAAGAGAGTTTTTGGTCTGGCCTTCCTGACGATTATTATTCTCTACACCGGCAGCGTCATAATATTTCAAGGCAAAAAACGTAGGTCGGAGCTAGAAAAAGAAGCGAACTATTTAAAGAATCTAGCTACATCCGCTCAAAAGCTTCGTGAAGAGGAACAACGATTTCGAGATCTGGTTGAAAACTCACCCATGGGCATTATCATTAAACACAATGAGAACATAGCATATCGAAACCCTGAACAAGAACGCCTCTTCGGCGAAACTTCTAATAAATTCCTAGAAATAAATACTATCCACCCCG